>JAWWOJ010000117.1:0-13326 GCA_033851885.1 Frankiales bacterium
ATGTCGGACAACAGCGCGCTGGTCACCGGAGCAGGCTCCGGGCTGGGGCAGGCGACCGCACGGCGGCTCGCCCGGAGCGGCCGCTACGTCGTGCTGTTCGACCGGGACGGTGAGGCGGCCGCTCGCACGGCCAAGGAGCTCGGCGACAACGCCGTCGCCGTCGGCGGCGACGCCCTGGTGGACGCCGACGTCGAGACGGCCCTCGACGCCGCCACCGCCGTCGCACCGCTGCGCGCTGTCGTGCTCTGCGCCGGCGGCGCGCCCCGCTCGGAGCGCACCGTCACCCGCGACGGCACCCCGCACGACCCCGACCTCTTCCGGCGCGTGCTGCAGCTCAACGTCGAGACGACCTTCAACGTGCTGCGTCTCGCCGCCGCGAGGATGGCGGCGCAGGAGCCGGCCCTGTCCGGAGAGCGCGGGTCGGTCGTCCTGACCAGCAGCATCGCCGCCTACGAAGGGCAGGTGGGTCAGCTCGCCTACGCCGCCTCCAAGGGCGCGATCGTGTCGATGACCCTCACAGCCGCCCGCGACCTTGCTGCCGCCGGCATTCGTGTCAACACCATCGCCCCCGGCACGATGCACACCGCGGCATGGGACGGGTACGACGACATCAGGAAGGCCCTCGAGGCGAAGGTGCCGTTTCCGCCGCGGCTGGGGGACCCGGACGAGTTCGCGGCGCTGGCCGAGCACCTGATGACGAACGGCTACGTCAACGGCACGGTCGTCCGACTCGACGGGGCCATCAGGTTCGAGCCCAAGTGATCGGCTCCGGACTGCGGGACGCGGTGATCTGCGAACCGCTGCGCACCCCGGTCGGCCGCTACGGAGGTGCGCTGAAGGACGTCCCTGCGCACGCCCTGGCCGCCACCATCGTCAAGGCGGTCGTCGAGCGGGCCGGACTCGGACCCGAGGACGTCGACGACGTCGTCCTCGGGCAGTGCTACCCGAACGGCGAAGCGCCCGCCATCGGGCGCGTCGCAGCGCTCGACGCGGGCCTGCCCGTCTCGGTCACCGGCATCCAGATCGATCGGCGCTGCGGGTCGGGGCTGCAGGCCGTGCTGTATGCCGCGATGCAGGTGCAGTGCGGTGCCGCCGAGCTCGTCCTCGCCGGCGGCGCGGAGAGCATGAGCTCGGCGGCGTTCTACTCGACGCAGCTGCGTTGGGGCGTCACGGGCGACGGCCTGAAGCTGCACGACACCCTCGTGCGGGGACGCACCACGGCGGGCGGTGCCGGCTACCCGGTGCCGGGCGGCATGCTGGAAACGGCGGAGAACCTGCGCCGGGAGTACGGCATCGCCCGGCAGGAGCAAGACGAGCTCGCGGTCCTGAGTCACGAGCGCGCCGTCGCGGCCCAGCGCAGCGGCGCCTTCGCCGAGGAGATCGTCCCGGTCACCGTCAGGTCGCGTCGCGGGGTCGTTGTCGTCGACACCGACGAGCATCCGCGGGCCGACACCACCGAAGAGTCCCTGGCGCGGCTTCGGCCCGTGCTGGCGGAGCAGGACCCCGACGCGACGGTCACGGCCGGGAACGCGAGCGGTCAGAACGACGGCGCCGCCGCGTGCATCGTCACCTCGAGCGCGCGAGCCGAACAGCTCGGACTGCGGCCGCTCGCGCGGCTGGTCAGCTGGGGTCTCGCCGGCGTGCCCCCGCGCACCATGGGCATCGGCCCGGTTCCGTCCACCGCGCTCGCACTGGAACGTGCGGGCCTGACGCTCGCCGACATCGACCTGATCGAGGTGAACGAGGCGTTCGCGGCGCAGGTCCTCGCCTGCACCAGGGAGTGGGGCTTCGGTCGCGACGATCTCGCGCGGCTCAACGTGAACGGCTCCGGCATCTCGCTGGGCCACCCGGTCGGCGCGACCGGCGTCCGCATCCTGACGACGTTGCTGAGGGAGATGGACCGCCGGCAGTCGCGTTACGGGCTGGAGACCATGTGCATCGGCGGGGGGCAAGGGCTCGCGGCAGTCTTCGAGCGGGTCAGCCGACCGTGATCTCGCGGCAGGACACGCGCCACCCGACAACCGTCCTGACCAGCGTGTCGCGGTAGTGCCCCATCGCCTGCAGCGTCGGGCTCGTCAAGGTCTGGGTGAAGAACTGCCAGTACGACTCGGCCACGGCGCAGTCGCCCTGCAGCCGGACGGCAGTCGTGCTCACCAGGTGACGTGAGGCGCTGCCCGGGCCGGCAGCGCCCGCGGCTCGCCGGTCCAGACCACCCTGCCGGATCTGCTCGTGCCCGCGGCGCGGACCTCCGGGCATGTCCCAATGGGCGTCCTCGGTGAACAGCTGCACATAGTCCTCGAGCTCGCCGCCGTCAGCGAGCAGAGCCAGCTGGGCCACGACGTTGCGGATCTCGAGCTCGTCCCGGACGGGATCTGGATCAGCCATGGCCACCTCCCTTCCATAATGTATACGTTGTGTCTCACCGCAGGAGGAACAGTGACCGCTGACAGCCCGGCGCACGCCGTCGGACCGACCTGGCAGGACCCGCGCGCGGATCTGCGCTGGCAGACCACGAGCGGACTCCTCCGCGACGCCGCGCAGCGGCTGGGCGATGCTGAGGCCGTGGTCGACGGCGAGCTCCGCCTGACCTACCGCCAGCTCGACGAGCACGTCAGCCGAGCCGCGGCGGCGTTCCTGGCGGCTGGGGTCGGCCACGGCGACCGGGTCAGCATCTGGGGCCCGAACTGCGCCGGCTGGATCGTGGCCGCGCTGGGCCTTCAGCGCGCCGGAGGTGTGCTCGTGCCGCTCAACACCAGGTTCCTCGGTGAGGAGGCCGCGCACGTGCTGCGGACCAGCCGTGCCCGCGTGCTCGTCACGGTCAACGGGTTCCTCGGGCACGACTACCTGGAGATGCTGCGGGGCGCCGCAGGCGGCGCCGGCCAGGACCGGCCGGTCGCAGACCTGCCCGAGCTGAGTTCTGTGGTGCTCCTGGAGGGCGACCCCCCGGACGGTCCCGGTGTGCGGTCATGGGAGGACTTCTTGGCACAGCAAGCGACTCAGGCCGAGGTGCTCGAGCGGGAGGTCGCGCTCGGCCCTGATGACGTCTCCGACGTGCTGTTCACCTCAGGGACCACAGGGCGTCCCAAGGGTGCCGTGTGCACCCATGGGCAGACGCTGCGCGCCTACGCCGTCTGGTCGTCGGTCGTCGGCCTGCGGGAGGGCGACCGGTACCTCGTCGTGAACCCGTTCTTCCACGGGTTCGGCTACAAGGCAGGATGGCTGGCCTGCCTGCTCAGCGGTGCCACAGCGGTTCCCGCGCGCACCCTGGATGTGCCGGCCGTGCTGGACGCGGTGCGCCGCGAGCGGATCACGGTCCTGCCGGGCACGCCCACGCTGTACCAGACGCTGCTCGAGCATCCCTCGTTCAGCCGCGACGGGGTGGCCACGCTGCGGCTCGCAGTGACAGGGGCGGCCAGCGTCCCGCCGTCCCTGCTGCACCGGATCCGCGACGAGATCGGGTTCGAGCACATCGTCACGGGCTACGGGCTCACCGAGTCGTGCGCGATCGTGTCGATGTGCCGCTACGACGACCCGCTGGAGGTCGTCGCCACCAGCGCCGGCCACCCGTTGCCTGGTCTCGAGGTCCGGATCGTCGACCCCGAGGGTGGTGCCGTGCCGGCTGGCGGCGAAGGCGAGGTCGTGGTCCGGGGCTACACCGTCATGCGGGGATACCTCGACGACCCGGAGGCCACAGCCGAGGCGATCGACGCGGACGGCTGGCTGCACACCGGTGACGTCGGGCGTCTCGACGAAGGCGGCCGCATCACGATCACCGACCGGCTCAAGGACATGTACATCATCGGCGGGTTCAACGCCTATCCGGCCGAGATCGAGTCGCTGCTCAGCAAGCACCCCGAGCTGTCCCAAGTCGCGGTGATCGGCGTGCCCGACGAGCGGATGGGCGAGGTGGGGGCGGCGTACGTCGTGCCACGGCGGGGAGCCGCTCCGAGCGAGGACGAGGTCATCGGCTGGTGCCGCGCGCACATGGCGAACTACAAGGTCCCTCGGGTGGTCCGGGTCGTCGGCGAGCTTCCCCTCAACGCCAGCGGAAAGGTCCTCAAGAACGAGCTCCGCGAGCGCTTCTCGGCCGAGTCCTCCGCGACCGCAGCGACCTCCGCGACCTCCGAGACCGCAGCGACCAGCGCGTGACGTCCCCGCCTCTCGAGCCGCTCGTGGAGGGACTGCTGGTAGGCCGGGACGGGGCCCTGCTCGAGCTGGTCATCGACCGGCCGACGGCCAAGGGCAGCCTCAACGACGTCGTCGTCGCCGGCCTGATCGCGCAGTTGGAGCATGCCTCGACCGACCAGTCGCTGCGGGCCGTGCTGCTGCGAAGCTCAGGCGCCGACTTCTGCAGCGGCTTCGACATCGTGGGCCGCAACGCCGGCGCTGCCGAGCGGCCCCGCACCGGCAGCATCCAGCGGCGGCTCCCGACGCAGGCACACCGCCTGGTCCCGCTGGTGCTGGGACTGCAGCTGCCGGTGGTCTGTGCCGTCCGCGGGTGGGCGGTCGGCATCGGTGCGCAGCTGGCCGCCGCGAGCGACCACGCCGTCGTCGCCGACGACGCGAGGTTCTGGTGGCCCTTCGTCGACCGCGGGTTCACGCCGGACTCCGCCAGCACCTGGCTGGTGCCGCGGCTGGTGGGGCCGGTCCGGGCGCGTGAGCTCCTGCTGCGCGGTCGGCGCCTGGACGGCGCGACCGCCGTCGAGTGGGGGCTCGTCGCCGAGGCGGCCCCCCCGGAGCAGGTGAACGCGCTGGCGCGTGAGCGGGCGCAGGAACTCGCGACGCGCGCCACGGTCGCGCTCGGCCTGACCAAGGCGTTGCTGGCTGCCGCGCCGGACAACACCCTCGAGCGTCATCTCGAGGCCGAAGCGATGGCCATGGAGCTGAGCTCACGCAGCCCGGACTTCAAAGAGGGACTGCGCGCGTTTGTCGAGCGCCGACCACCGGACTTCAGCGGTCAGTAGACCGTCAAGAGCGACCTCACACAGACCAGATCGGCTCACGCTTCTCGCTGAACGCGAGAGGACCCTCGGTCTGGTCCGGGTGCCCCCACACCGAGACCAGCTGCTGCACGCCGGCCTTGCAGGCGTCGGTGAGGCCGTGCTCGAGGGCTCCCCACAGCGCGCGCTTGGTCGCGGCCAACGCGGCCGGGCTGTTGAGCGCGATCTTCTCGGCAAGTTCCTGCGCGGCTTCGTGCAGCCGTTCCGGCGGATCGACGACCTCACTGACCATGCCGAGTTCGAAGGCGCGGGCAGCGGACAGCCGCTCGTACCTGCCGACGAGAGCCATCCGCAGGACGGCCTCCGCGGGCATCTTGCGCATCAGCCCGATCGTCTCGACGGCGCTCACCTGTCCCACCGACACGTGCGGGTCGAGGAAGCTCGCGTCGGAGGCGGCGAGCACGATGTCGGCGTCGGCCACGAAGTGCAGACCGCCGCCCGCGCACGCGCCGTTGACGGCCGCGATCACGGGCTTCCACACCCCGAGGTGCCAGGCGGTGAACCCCAGGTCCCATGCCTCCAGGGACGTGCGGTAGCGCTCCATCCCGACGCCGTCGGTGGCGAGCTCCACGACGTCGGCGCCGGTCTGGAAGTCGCGTCCTTGTCCGCCGTTGACGATGACGCGCACCTCCGGGTCGGCGTCGAGGACGTTCCAGGCCTTCCGGAGCTCGTCGCGCATGCCGTTGTTCATCGCGTTACGACGGTCCGGCCGGGCGAACAGGATCCACCCGACCCGGCCTCGACGCTCCACGACCAGGGTGTCGAACCCGTCGTAGCTGTGGACCGTCATGCGAGCTCCTCCACGAGCACTCTCCTCAGTACCTTCCCGACCTCGTTGCGCGGGAAGTCCTCGCGCACGTGAACCGCCACGGGGATCTTGTAGCCGGTCAGCACCTCACGAAGTGCGCGCACGGCGTCCTCCGCATCGACGTGAGCACCCGCCTCCGGGACGATCCACGCGACAGGGACCTCACCGAGCCGGTCATCCGGCACGCCCGCCACGCAGGCGTCCGCGACACCTGGGATGTTGCGCAGCGCGTCCTCCACCTCCTGGGGCAGCACCTTGAGCCCGCCCCGGTTGATCACGTCCGCGACGCGACCCTCCAGCCACAGGAAGCCGTCCTCGTCGAGGCGACCCAGGTCACCGGTCCGCAGGTGGCCGTCCACCAGCCTGGCCGCGATCTCAGGAGAGGGGCTCGCTGACGGCGAGGCGACCCAGATCTCGCCGACCTCTCCGACAGGGGCTCCCTGGCCGTCCTGTGTGAGCACCTTCAACGACACCCCGGAGTGCGGGCGTCCCACCGCGCCGAGCTTGTCCTCGCCGAAGGCTTCCAGGTCCGCAGCGGTCCAGCCGACCACCTCGCTGCCGAGCTCGGTCTGCCCGTAGCAGTTCATGACCCCGACGCCGAACTTCTCCCGGAACGATCGGGCCTGCTGCGGCGTGAGGGGCGCGGTGATGCTGCGGACCCGGCGCAGTGGTGCCAGGTCGGTGACGTCCGGGTCGGCGACGAGCATCGCCATCATCGCCGGCGCGAGCACGGTGGACCGGATCTCGAAACGCCTGACCAGCTCGGCGTAGGCAGCAGGTTCGAAGCGGTCGAGCAGCACGACCGGAGAGCCTGCGCGCAGCGCGAACAACCCGTTCCACACGCCGGCCCACAGCGCCTGGCTCGACGGCACGAGGTTCGGCATCCGCGACCCGCTGCTGCGGCCACCCCGCAGGTTGCCGAGCACGCGGTCGATGCCTTCGAGAACACCCTCGTGCGACAGCGCGATCGTCTTGGCCTCGCCGGTCGTGCCGGACGTCCGCATCAGCAACGCGGTGCTTTCGGGAAGACGCTCGCCGAACCAGGGGAAGCACGCTGAGGCGTGCCACTGCTGCGGTGCCGTCTCCACCACCCAGCGCACTCCGGTCTGCAGGGTCCGGGGCCTGCCGACCACGGCCGCGGGGCGCAGCGCGTCGAGCGCTGTCTCCAGTTCGTGGTCGGTGGAGCGGCCGTTCAGCGGGACGTGCACTCCGCCGACCAGCCAGGTGCCGAACATCACCGCGATGGCGCTCACGCCGCCGTCCACGATGCAGGCCACCGGGGAACCGGCGTCGACACACGACGCTCGCAAGGCGTCGGCGACGCGTTCGGCCGCGGCCTTCAGCTCTCCCAGGGAGAGGCTGCCGTCGGGCGTGTGCAGGACTGCGTCGTCGGGCCCCGCCGGATGGTCACGGAGCAGTGCCGCGAGCGGCGCCAGCACGTCGGGATTGTCGTCGGCTGTCGTCGTCACGCTGTCCCCCTGGTGCTGGCCGGTCCGAGTTCGTCGGCGAGTTGCCGGACATGGCCCGAGGGCCGGCCGAGCAGTTCGCGGTCGGTGCGCGCCCGCTTGAAGTACAGGTGCGCGTCGTGCTCCCAGGTGAAGCCGATACCGCCGTGCAGCTGGATGGCCTCCGAGGTGACGGCCACCGCCGCCTCCGCGCAGAAGGCCGCCGCGACGAGCGGCGCGATCCCTGGATCGGGAGTTCCCGTGCTCACCGCCTGGGCTGCCGCGTGGGCAGCCGAACGCGCTGACTCGACCTTGATGAGCATGTCGGCAACCTTCTGCTTCACGGCCTGGAACGAACCGATCGGACGGCCGAACTGGACTCGGGACTTGGCATAGGCCACGGTCATGTCCAGGGCCCGTTGCGCGACGCCGACCTCTTCGGCGGCCAGCAGCGCGCGGCTGATGCGCAGCGCCTCCTCGAGCACCTGGGGGGCGAGGGCTGCGTCGCTGAGCAAGCTGGCGGACGCGGCCGCGAGGCTGAGCTTCGCCTGCCGGCGGGTCAGGTCCAGCGACACCAGCGGGCTGGCCGCCACGTCAGGTTGTGCCGCGTCGAGGTGGAGCAGGACGGGGCCTGTCGGACCCTCGGCGACGACGAGGAGGTCGTCGGCCGTCGCGCCGTCCACCACCGGGGCGATCGTGCCGCTCACGGTCCAGGTGCCCTCGTGGCTCCTCGCGCTGAGGGGCTGGCTGCTGAAGGGCCCTGCGCCGAACAGGACGGTCGCGGTCCGCTCGCCGCGGCACAACGGGGGGATCAGGGCGTGGGCACCCTCACCTGCTGCCAGCAGCAGCGGGACAGCGAGCGCGGCGGTCGCGAACAGCGGCGCGCACAGCAGCGCGGCGCCGGCTTCCTCGAGAACCACGGCCTGCTCGCGCCAGCTGAGCCCCGAGCCTCCGAGCTGTTCCGGCACAGCGAGTCCCACGACGCCGAGCTCGCCGCAGAGGCGCTTCCACACGTGCGCCTCCCAGCCGTGCGGGGAGTCCATCGTCGTGCGGACCGCTTCGGGCGGGGACAGCGAGCGCAGTGCCTGGCGCACCGTGTCCTGCAGCTCGGCGAGTTCGGCCGCGGTCGTCGTCGGTGCGGCCACGCTGACGGGCGCCGTCATCGGTTCACGTCGCGCTGCGAGAAGGCATCCGCTGCGGCGGCGACGGCCTCGGACAGCGTCGTCGCGCGACCGGGTGGCGACGGCAGCTCGACGGGACCGTGCTCGCGACTGGGCAGCAGGACGGTGGCCGTGGCCGGTGTCGTCTCGACCCCGCGCTGGTTGGTGCACCTGAGGGCGATCTCAACCGCAGGACGGCCGCCCTCGGCGAGGTAGGACCGGGTCACCTCGCCGGTGATCCACTGGACGTCGCCGACGTAGTTGAACTGCCGGAACTCCACCCGCAGCCGCCACAGCCACGCGTCATCGCCCATCCAGTCGGTCAGCGCGTGGACGAGCCAGGTCTCACGCATCCGGCCGTAGTCGAACGTGGTCGGGTTCCCGCTCTTGACGGCGAATGCCGGATCCCAGTGGACCCGCTGCATCACGTCCGGCACGCCGAGCTCGTCGCGGTGGTAGAAGCGCGGCACGCGCTGACGGTTCTGCCAGCCGAGCCGCAGCGGCGACACGTCATACATGCCCATCCCCATGCCGACGTGCCAGCAGACCATGTCGGTCACGGTCAGCGGCCCCTTGACCAGAGGCGTGATGGCGTCACCGACGGTGACCTCCTCCCACCAGCGCGGCTCCGCGCCACGCGGCCCCTCGGTCGCGTAGGCCGCCTCGACGGTCGCGAGCGCATCCTCAGTCCAGGGCTCGACCACGACACCGTCGTACTTCTTGCGCTCCCGTGCCTTGGCACGCTCCGTGCGGTACATCATCTTGTACTGGGCACCGAGCAGCGTCCCGTCGCTGGTGGCGAAGGCCTGTGCGGTCCATTCCTCCACCGCCCGGCCGGCGAACTCGCTCGCGTGGTCCAGGACTCCCACCAGCGCGGTACGACGTTGCACGGTGCCGTCCGGCCGCAGCGGCGCCCACCACTCACGCTCGCTCGCCGCGTAGAACGCATGCACACCGCGCAGCGGGTCGCCGCGCAGTCCCCGGGCCTGTTCGCGCTCGGCCTCCGTCAGCTGGTCCTCACCGATGAGGCTGTCCCCGCCGATCAACGATGGCGGGGCCACGCTGCCCTTCCATACCGAGGCGGCGGCATAGTCCGGGTCGCTCCACAACGGGTTGTCGTCGCCGTAGGACCACGCGACCGTGCGGAAGGCATCCTCACCGGGACGCCGGTAGTGGGGCCGGACGGGGTAGGGCTGCGGGATGCCGATGCGCTGCCGAAGCTGTTCGACGCCCTCGTCGGTGATGCGACCGGTGCTGTCCTCCGTCATGCATCCTCTCCCGCTGAGCCCGTGCGCCGACCCTACGTATGTTGTATACACTTTGCAAGCGCGCAACGGCGGGAGACGACTGTGACGGAGGGCCTGCTGGTCCGACGCGAAGGGCCGGTCGGTTGGCTCGTGTTCGACCGCCCCGAAGCCGGAAATGCGATGGATGCGGCCATGATGGAGGCGCTCCCGGCAGCCTGGTCCGACCTCGACGAGGACGCCGACGTGCGGTGCATCGTGGTCACCGGCAACGGCAGCTCCTTCCAGACCGGCCTCGACGTCAAGCAGCTCAGCCGTGACCCCGCAGCGTTGAAGGCGATGTCGCGCAGGACGCGCGCCAACGACCTGCGGCTGACGGCGGTCCACTGCGGCGTGCAGAAGCCGGTCGTCACGGCGGTCAACGGCGTCTGCGCAGGTGGGGGACTGCACTTCGTCGTCGACAGCGATCTGGTTCTCGCGAGCACGACAGCGTCCTTCCTCGATCCGCACGTGTCGCTCGGTCAGGTGAGCGCCTTCGAGGGGATCGGCCTGGCCCGGCGAGCGGCCTTCGGCGACGTGGCCCGCATGGTGCTGACCGGCGTCCATGCGAGGGTCACCGCGGAGCGCGCCCTCCAGCTCGGCTGGGTGGGCGAGGTCGTGCCGCCGGACGCCTTGCGGCAGCGGGCCCAGCACGTCGCTGAGCAGGTCGCCGCCAACGACCCGACGGCGGTGCGCCACCGGCGGTGGGCGTTGTGGGCAGCGCTGGAGGACGTGGACGTCCGACGGGTGCGCCTGGCGACCGCTGGACCGACTGCCGGAGACGCAGCATGACGAGCGGCAGTACAAGGGCGGACCTCGAGTCGTGCGAGACCGCCGCTGACGTCGCCGAGGCGGTGCAGCGCTGGCTTGCCACAGGGGTGCCCGCGCACTGGCGCGATGCCGCGGAACGCGGGGGACCGTCGGCCGTGCGGGAGGTGCGGACACCGGAGGACTACCGCGGCTGGTACCCAGCCTTCGCTGCAACCGGCCTCGTCGTGCCGCAGTGGCCGATCCCCTACGGCGGTCTCGGGTGGGACCGCCGGCTGGCGAAGGCAGCAGAGCAGGTCCTGTCCCGCTATCACCTGCCGAGGCTCAACCCGCTGGGGCTCAACCTGGTGGCCCCGGCCCTGTTCGCGCATGGCACCGAGGACCAGCGCGTGCGGTACCTGCCGCCCATCGTGGACAACCGCGAGGTCTGGTGCCAGCTCTTCAGCGAGCCTGGGGCAGGGAGCGACTTGGCCTCTCTCGCGACGCGCGCTGTGCGAGCCGGCGACAGCTGGCGCATCACCGGTCAGAAGGTGTGGACGACCTGGGCGCACCTTGCGGACTGGGGTGTGCTGCTCGCCCGAACGGACCCCGACGTCCCCAAGCGCCAGGGCATCAGCTATTTCCTCGTCGACATGCGCAGCCCGGGCATCGAGGTGCGTCCACTGCGCCACATCGGCGGCGAAGTGGACTTCAACGAGGTCTTCCTCGACGACGTGCTCGTCCCCGACCGCCAGCGCGTCGGTGACGTCCACGGCGGCTGGGCGGTGGCCCGCGCCACCCTGTCGGGTGAGCGGCAGATGGTCAGTGGCGCCGGCTCCGGTGGCGTCGACCGGATCGGCGGTAGCGGCGCCGGCCGGCTGCTCCGGCTCGCACAGGCCCGCAGCGCGGCGGGACTTCCCGGGGGCTGGGACGACTCGTTGGTGCGCGACACGCTCGTCCGGCTGTGGATGGAGGAGCAGATCCGGTCATGGACGAACGACCGCGTGCGCGAGGGCCTCAAGGCGGGCCTGGCTCCCGGCCCGGAGAGCTCGATCGGCAAGGTCGCCGGCAGTGAGTTGAACCAGCGCATCCAGGCGGCCGCGGCCGACCTGCTCGGGGCGGACGCGACCGCCTGGGAGGGCCCGCAGGGCAGCTATGCCGAGCACATGCCTGCCGAGGTCCGCGGCATGCTGCGCAGCCGCGCCAACACGATCGAAGGGGGCACCTCGGAGGTGAACCGCACCATCCTGGCTGAGCGCGTGCTTGGCCTGCCCAAGGACCCGGACCCGTGGGAGGGCCGCCCTTGGCGCGAGGTCCCGAGAGGCTGACGACGTCGCCTGCGGGCGCGAGAGGAGAACTGGTGGAGGACGCAGACGTGCATGCCGTCGTGACGGCGGTGCGTCGGCTGGTGCGGGAGCGTGTGGTGCCGCTCGAGCAGCAGATCGACGAGACCGACGAGGTGCCCGGCGAGTTGCGCCAGGCCGCGGCTGACATGGGCCTGTTCGGGTTCGCGCTCCCTGAGGAGCACGGGGGACTAGGCCTGTCCATGTCCCAGGAGGCGCTTCTCGTGATGGAGCTCGGCTGGACGACTCCGGCGTTCCGCTCCCTGTTCGGGACCAACAACGGCATCGCCGGGCACACCGTGAGCGAGGGCGGGACCGACCAGCAGAAGAAGGAGTGGCTGCCGAAGATCGCCAGTGGCGAGTGGACGGCATCGTTCGCACTGACGGAGGCCGAAGCGGGCAGCGATCCCGCCGGGCTGCGCACGACCGCGGTGCGGGAGGGTGACTGTTACGTGCTGACCGGCGCGAAGCGCTACATCACCAACGCGCCGGTGGCCGACGTGCTGCTCGTCTTCGCCAGGCACGGGCAGCACACCGACGCGAGCCGGGACGTCTCGGCCTTCCTCGTGCCACGGAACGCTCCGGGCCTGTCCATCGGTCCGCGGGATCGCAAGATGGGCCAGCATGGCGCGATGTCTGCCGAGGTGTTCCTCGATGACGTGCGCGTGCCGGTGTCGGCCCTGGTCGGCGAGGTCGAGGGCGAGGGCTATCGCACCGCGATGAGGAGTCTCGCGCACGGTCGTCTGCACATCGCGGCCCTGTGCGTCGGCATGGCGCAGCGGCTCCAGCGGGAGACGGTGCAGTACGCCCTCGCGCGACAGCAGGCAGGTCATCCGATTGCCGACTTCCAGCTCATCCAGGGTCTCGTCGCGGACAGCCAGACCGAGGTCGAAGCAGGTCGCGCGCTGCTGATGTCTGCCTGCGAGGCCTACGACAGTGGCGCAGACCGGCGGATGCTGCCGTCGTGCGCCAAGTACTTCTGCAGCGAGATGGTCGGCCGCGTCGCCGACCGGGCCGTGCAGGTCCACGGCGGCGCCGGTTACATGCGCGGCGTCGCTGTCGAGCGCTTCTACCGCGACGCCCGTCTGTTCCGAATCTACGAAGGGACCAGTCAAGTGCAGCAGGTGGTGATCGCCAAGCAGGCGTTCGCGCGGGCGGCCCAGGCATGAGCGAACTGGTCACCGAGCCACGGATGCTCATCGACGGCAAGCTCGCCCCGGCGCTGTCCGGTCGTCGCTTTGCCAACGTCAACCCCGCCACCGAAGAGGTGCTCGGCACCGTGGCTGACGGCTCGGCCGAGGACATGGACGCCGCGATCGACGCAGCCCGGACGGCGTTCGACCGGAGCGGGTGGGCCGACGACCTCGACCTGCGGATCCGTTGCCTGCGGCAGCTCGAGGAAGCACTCACCAAGCATGCCGACGAGTTCCGAGCCACCGTTGTCGCGGAGGTCGGCTGTCCGGTGAGCCTCACCCGCATGGCGCAGTACGACACTCCCGTCAAAGGCATCGGCTGGGTCGCCGACCTGGCCGGCTCCTAC
>JAWWOJ010000126.1:0-10607 GCA_033851885.1 Frankiales bacterium
CGCTGTCGAGTGCCAGCTGCAGCAACCGCTCCAGGGTGAGGACCGTGCTGCCATCGGTGTCCGGCTCCTCCCAGGACGCTTCGAGCAGCGGGTCGTGGTCGCGCTGCTTCCAGCTGGCGAAGTCGAGCTCGGACAGCTCCGACAGCTCGAGCGTCGACACGACCCCACGGCCGTCACTGGTCCGGTCGACCCGGCGGTCGTGCACGCACACGAGCACGCCGTCGCGGGTCAGCCGGACGTCGCACTCCAAGGCGTCCGCGCCGTCGACCACGGCCTTCTCGCAGGCCGTCAGCGTGTGCTCGGCATGATCGCCGCTCGCGCCGCGGTGGGCCACGACGAGGGTCACGGAGGCCACCAGACCATGGTGCCGGAAACCACGGCGTCAGGCGCGCTTTCGCACCAACGGGTCCTGCCCGTTCACGACGTCGACGACCGGCAGGCCGTCGAGGACGCGTACGAGGTTGGCCTTGGCCTGCCCCACGATCCGCATCGCGGCCTCGACCGTGGAGCCCGCCATGTGCGGTGAGAGCAGCAGCCCCTCGGCCTGCCGCAGACTGGAGTCCTCGGGCAGCGGCTCGACGGCATAGACGTCCGTCGCGGCGGTCAGTCGGCCCTCGGCCAGGGCGTGGAGCAGGGCCAGCTCCTCCACGACCTCGCCACGCGCACCGTTGATCAGGACGGCTCCCGGCTTCATGGTGGCGAGGAACGAGGTGTCGACGAGACCGCGGGTCTGGTCGCCCAGGGCGATGACCAGGACCACGACGTCGCTGGTCGAGGCGAGCTGCTGCAGCGACTCGGCGGGCACCGGGGCATCGGGATGCGCACTGCGCGACCAGTACACGACCCGACAGCCGACCGCCGTGTAGAGCTCGGCGGCGGCGCGGCCGATCGCGCCCATGCCGATGATGCCGACCTTGAGGCCGCGCAGCTCGCGGCCCCCCAGCGATGTCTGCGGCCACTCACCACGGCGTACCGCATTGTCCGCATCGACCGTCTTGCGCAGCAGCGCGAGGGTGGCCGATAGGCACCACTCGGCGACGCTGACGGCGTTCGCGCCGGCGCAGTTCGACACAGGTACGCCGGCAGCACCGCAGGCGTCGAGGTCGATGCCGTCGACGCCGGCACTCGGCTGCTGCACGAAGCAGACCCGTGGTCCCGGGTCGCCCACGCGCAGCTGCGGGGTCCAGTCGCCCAGCACCAGGTCGACCTCCGGGAGCAGGGCCTCGACCTGGTCCTGAGTGCGGACGGGCGGGATCACGACCTCGAGCCGTGGGTCGCCGAACAGCGTCTGGAGCAGCTCGTACGGCAGCGGCGGGAGGGCGAGCAGCCTCACGAGCCGGCGACTCCGGCGAGGCGTGCCGTGAGCCGAGCGGGATCGATGGCGCAGGCCTGGTCAAGGCCGAGGACCTGCATGAAGCGCCCCATCGCGAGGTACTTGCCGACGACGAGGGCGAGGTCCGTGAGGCCGGCGGTCCCGAGCTGCCGTTCGAGGTCGGCGAGCAGCTCGTCATCGATCGCCGTGCTGTCGGTGCAGAACAGCTCCGTGAAGCGCAGCGCCTGCTTCTCGAGGTCGGTGAAGCGCGGGCTGGTGGCGAAGCCGGCGACCTCGGCGAGCGTCTCCTCGTCGAGTCCGCTGTCGGGTCGGCGGAACTCCAGGCACGTCGCGCACTGGTTGAGGGTGGCGATCCGGAAGCGGACCAGCTCGTGCAGCCGTGGGTCGATCGGGCTGGCGGCGATGGCCTTCTCATAGCCGAGGACCACCTCGACGAAGTGCGGCGCCGCCATCAGCGCCTTCGCGACGTCGAGCCCGTCGCCCTCGGGCAGATCGATCCGTGCCATCCGCGTCTCCCTTTGGTCACTGCTGCGAACGGTACGCGATCTTCCCCACGGTCACTTGAGCAGCCGGGACATCCGGCGGTCGGCCAGCGGCTTGCCCTCTGTCTGGCAGGTGGCGCAGTACTGCAGCGACTTGGTGGCGAACGACACCTCACGCACCTCGTCGCCGCAGCGCGGGCACGGCAGCCCGGTGCGGCCATGGACGTTGAGGTTGCTCTTCTTCTCGGCCTTGAGCTCCCCCGCGGCGGTGCCCGCCGACCGCTCCACCGCCGCCCGCAGGATCTGCTGGATCGCGGCGTGCAGCTTCTCGACGTCCTCCGGGGTCAGGTTGCCGGCCGGCTTGAACGGCGACATCCGCACCTCCCACAGCACCTCGTCGCTGTAGGCGTTGCCGAGACCCGCGATGAGCGACTGGTCGGTGAGCACGCCCTTGACCTGGGCGCGGACACCGGCGAGCAGCTCGCCGAGCCGGTGGGCGGTGAACTCCTCCGACAGCGGGTCGACGCCGAGTCGCGCGACGCCCGGCACCTCGGCCGCGTCCCGGACGATGTACACCGCCAGCCGCTTCTGGGTGCCGGCCTCGGTGAGGTCGAAGCCGGAGCCGTCGTCGAGGTGGACGCGCACGCCGATCGGGCCCTTGCCCATCCGCGGCGGCGCCGGGGGCAGCGAGTCACGCCAGTGCAGCCAGCCGGCCCGGGCGAGGTGCGTGACGAGGTGCAGCCCGCTGACGTCGAGGTCGAGGAACTTGCCGTGTCGGGCTGCCCCGGTGATCTCCAGCCCGGCCAGCGACGTGGGTGACGGGTCGTAGGTCTTGAGCACGTGGATGCCCGGCACGTCGACGCGGGCGACGACCCGCCCGACGGCGTGGTCGCGCAGGAAGGTCACGAGGGACTCGACCTCGGGCAACTCGGGCACACGATCACGCTACGTCGCGCGGAGCGCCCAGGGCTACGTCGCGCGGAGCGCGCAGGGCTACGTCGCGCGGAGCGCGCAGGGCTACGGTGCGCGCGTGGACGAGCGCGAGTTCCTGAAGGCGTACGACCCGCGCGCGTTCCCCCCGTTCGCGGTCACCGTCGATGTCGTGCTGCTGACCGTGCGCGAGGGCGTGCTGTCCGTGCTGCTCGTCGAGCGTGAGACCCACCCGTTCCGCGGCCGGCTCGCGCTGCCCGGCGGGTTCGTGCAGGTCGACGAGGACCTGGAGGCCGCCGCCGTCCGCCGCCTCGAGCAGGAGACCGGTGTCCGGCGCGACGGCGATTCGGTGGGAGCGCACGTCGAGCAGCTCGGCGCCTTCGGAGACCCCCGCCGTGACCCGCGGATGCGCGTCGTGTCCGTGCCGTACCTGGTCTTCGCTCCCGACCTGCCGGCGCCGACACCCGGCGCCGGTGCGTCCTGGGTGGCCTGGGTGCCGGTCCGTGCGGTCGAGACCGACCGGCTGGCGTTCGACCACGCCGCGGTGCTCGGCGCCGGGGTCGAGCGGGCCCGGGCCAAGCTCGAGTACTCGCCGGTGGCGGCGGCATTCTGCACCGAGGAGTTCACGGTCGCCGACCTCCGCCGGGTCTACGAGGCGGTCTGGGGCGTGCCGCTCGACCCGCGCAACTTCCACCGCAAGACCACGGGCACGCCGGGGTTCCTCGTACCCGTCGGTCGCGACTCGGTGCCCGGACCCGGCGGCGGCCGCCCCGCCGCGCTCTACCGCCGGGGCGACGCCCAGCTGCTGCACCCTGCGATGCTGCGGCCGCACTGACGTCGGGACCGATGCGGGTGGCCGGGCGGTGAACGCCTGACGAACAGCTGGCCGGGAGGGGTCCGCAGTGCTCAACCGCCCCTAGCATCGACCACGTGGACACCACGTCGGTGGTGCTGGCTGCCGCCAGCGGCCTGGGAGGTGTGGCCCTCGGGGCGTACCTCGTGGTCGCGCTGCGCCCTCGCGGCCGCGCTTCAGCGCTCGCGCCGGCCAGTGGCAGCGCCCACGGGCCGACGGCCGCCGAGGTCCTCGAGGCGCTTCCCGTCGCGGTCCTCATCGTCGACGTGGCCGAGGAGGTGCTGCTCGGCAACCGGGCGGCTCGCGACCTGGGGCTCGTCCGCGAGGGCGTGCTCGCGGCGCTGCCGCAGCTGCGCAGGCTGGTCCGGGACACCCGGGTCCACGGCAAGCCGCACGATGCCGAGCTCGAGTCCCCGCTGGTACGGCCGGGTCGGCCGCCCGCCGTCTACCGCGCCCGGCTGGCGCCGGTCGGGGACGGCACCGTCGCCGTGCTGCTCGAGGACGTCACCGATGCGCGCCGGCTCGAGGACGTCCGGCGGGACTTCGTCGCCAACGTGTCGCACGAGCTGAAGACCCCCGCGGCCGCCCTCGGCCTGCTCAGCGAGGCCCTCCAGGACGCCGCCGACGACCCGCAGGCGGTCCGGACCTTCGCGGCCCGGTCGCAGAAGGAGTCGCGGCGACTCGGCTCGCTGGTCCAGGACCTGGTCGCGCTCTCGCGCCTCGAAGGCGCCGAGCGGCACCCCGAGCCGGAGGTGGTCCGGCTCGACCGCGCCGTCGCGGAGGCCGTCGACCGGGTCCGCACCACCGCGCAGGCCCGCGGCATCACGGTCGTGCCCAGCGGTGACCACGGCATCCAGCTGTCCGGCAGTGAGGCCCAGCTGACGACGGCGCTGGGCAACCTGCTGGAGAACGCCGTCAACTACAGCCCCGACAACGCCCGGGTGGTCATCGGCGCTCGCGTCGTCCAGGAACAGAGCGGTCGGGTCGTCGAGGTCAACGTCGTCGACGAGGGGATCGGCATCAGCGCGAAGGACGCCGAGCGCGTCTTCGAGCGGTTCTATCGCGCGGACCCCGCCCGGTCGCGCGCCACCGGCGGCACGGGCCTCGGTCTCGCCATCGTCAAGCACGTCGCCAGCAACCACGGCGGCACCGTCTCGGTGCGCAGCACCGAGGGGTACGGCTCCACCTTCACCCTGCGGCTCCCGGCCACCGAGTCCGCTCCCACCCTCCAGGCCCCCGCACCGCAGAGCGTTCCCGAGGAGACCCTGTCATGACCCGCGTCCTGGTCGTCGAAGACGAGGACTCGATCTCCGAGCCCCTCGCGTACATGCTCCGCAAGGAGGGGTTCGAGGTGGCGATCGCCGACGACGGCCCCGCCGGCCTGGCCGCGTTCGACCGCGACGGCGCCGACCTCGTCCTGCTCGACCTGATGCTGCCGGGCCTGTCCGGTACGGAGGTCTGCCGCGAGCTGCGTACCCGCTCGGCCGTCCCGGTGATCATGCTGACCGCCCGCGACAGCGAGGTGGACAAGGTGGTCGGTCTCGAGCTCGGCGCTGACGACTACGTCACCAAGCCCTTCAGCCACCGCGAGCTCGTGGCCCGCATCCGGGCCGTGCTGAGACGGCACGGCGCGACGACGCCCGCTGACGACGGCACCGCCCTCGAGGCCGGCCCGGTGCGGATGGACGTCGATCGGCACCTGGTGACCGTGGCCGGTGAGGCCGTCCAGTTGCCGCTCAAGGAGTTCGACCTGCTCGAGCTGCTGTTGCGCAACGTCGGCCGGGTGCTCACCCGCGGCCAGCTCATCGACCGGGTCTGGGGCAGCGACTACGTCGGCGACACCAAGACCCTCGACGTCCACGTGAAGCGGCTGCGGGCCAAGATCGAGCCAGACCCGGCCAGTCCCAAGCACCTGCTGACCGTCCGGGGGCTGGGCTACAAGCTCGAGCGCTGAGCAGGTGGCGGCCAGATGAACGTTGACCGCAACTCGTTCATCTACTGGCCATCTTCCGCTGTCTCGCCCTTCACCCTGGGCGCCTAGACATACCCGTGAAGATCGCCCCTGACTCGAACTCCATGGAGGAGCTCACCGTGAAGGTCACCCGCACCGGCCAGCTCGCCGGCCTCACCCTTGTCGGCGCGCTCGCGCTGACGGCGTGCGGCAGCGGCAACAACGGCACCCCGACGACCAACCCCTCGGCGAGCGGCACCGGCTCAGCCGGTTGCGCCACCGGATCGCTGTCGGGCCAGGGCTCGACGTTCCAGGCGAACGCCGAGCTCCAGTGGGCCAAGGACTACGCCGCCAAGTGCTCCGGCGCCTCGGTCACCTACGAGGGCACCGGCTCCGGCGCGGGCAAGACCGCGTTCGGCAACGGCACCGCCGAGTTCGGCGGCACCGACTCGCTCCCCAAGCCCGAGGAGCAGGCCGCCGCGGACAAGCGGTGCGGCACGGGCAACAAGGGCATCGTCACCCCGATCGTCGCGGGCGCGGTCGTGCTCACCTACCACCTCGACGGCGTGGCCAAGCTCACCCTGTCGGCGACCACCGTCGCCAAGATCTTCGAGGGCACCATCACGAAGTGGGACGACGCCGCCATCAAGGCCGACAATGCCGACAATGCCGGCGTGACGCTGCCCAGCACGACCATCGTCGCGGTGCACCGCAACGACAAGTCGGGCACCACCAACATCTTCTCCAGCTGGCTGGACAAGAACGACCCGACCGACTGGAAGCTCGGCGCGGCGGAGACGCTGACCTGGCCCGGCGGCCAGAGCGCCAAGGGCTCGGACGGCGTGACCGGCGCGGTCGCCGGCGCCAAGGGCGGCATCACCTACACCGAACTGTCCTTCGCCAAGGCCCAGAACCTCCCGGTCGCCGACATCAAGAACGCCGCCGGCACCACGGTCACCCCCAACGCCGCCAGCGTGTCGGCCGCGCTCGGCACCGCCACGGTCGACACCAGCAAGGGCGACATCCGCATCACGCCGGACTACGCGACCAAGACCAGCGCTGCCTACCCGCTCGCCGCACCGTCCTACGTACTCACCTGCGACAAGGGCAACAAGAGCGCGGCGCTGCTCAAGGGCTACCTCACCTACGCTCTGACCGACGGTACGGCGGTGCTGGACGGACTCGGCTACGCGCCGCTGCCGGACGCCATCGCCACCCAGGCGAAGACCCAGGTGGCCACACTCTCCTGATGACAGCCAGCACCTCATGACAGCCAGCACCGAGAGGCCGCCGTCGGACCTGTCCGGCGGCGGCCTCGGCGCGACCCGACGCGTCGGCGACCGCGTCTTCGCCGCCCTCACGACGGGCGCGGGCGTGCTCGTCCTGGCGCTCATCGTGGCGATCGGCGTCTTCTTGCTCACCAAGGCCATCCCGGCCGTGCAGAAGGACTCCGCGAACTT
This sequence comes from Frankiales bacterium, assembly GCA_033851885.1. GTDB lineage: Bacteria > Actinomycetota > Actinomycetes > Mycobacteriales > SCTD01 > RYN-111. The sequence continues at coordinate 7,010 of JAWWOJ010000126.1, forward strand.
CTTCACGACCAAGCTGTGGCAGCCCGACAACGACCCGTCCGTCTTCGGCATCGCGGCCCTGGTCTTCGGGACCCTGCTCTCGAGCATCATCGCGCTGGTCGTCGCCGGCCCCATCGCGATCGGCATCGCGCTCTACATCTCCGACTACGCCCCGCGCCGGCTCGCGACCCCCATCGGCTATCTGGTCGACCTGCTCGCGGCGGTTCCGTCGGTCGTCTACGGGCTGTGGGGCCTGCTGTTCCTCGCGCCGCACTCGGACAAGTTCCAGCAGTTCCTCAGTGACCACTTCGGTTTCATCCCGCTGTTCGACCTCGGGAGGAACGGCGTCGTGGGCCGCAGCATGATGATCGCCAGCCTGGTGCTCGCGATCATGATCCTGCCGATCGTGGCCGCGATCAGTCGCGAGATCTTCCTGCAGGTGCCCCAGGCCAATCGCGAGGCGGCGCTGGCCCTGGGCGCCACGAAGCTCGAGATGATCCGGCTCGCCGTGCTGCCCTACAGCAAGTCCGGCGTCGTCGGGGCCCTCATGCTCGGCCTCGGCCGGGCCCTGGGCGAGACCATCGCCGTCGCACTCGTGCTCTCGCTGTCCTACAGCACCTCGTTCCACATCATCGACGCCAACGTGGGCGGCAACACGATCGCCGCCAACATCGCCTCCCAGTACCAAGCTGCCGAGCCGCTCGGACAGCGGGCACTGGTCGCCTCCGGCCTCGTGCTGTTCGTCATCACGTTCGCGGTGAACGCCCTCGCGCGCTACGTCGTGACCCGCAGCGGAAAGCGGGCGGCAGCGGTATGAGCGCGCCCTCCCTCCTCGACCAGCTCCCCGGACTCGGGGACGACACGCGCCGGCTGCACGCGCCGGTCCGGCTCGCGCTGCTGGCCCTCACCGTCCTGGTCAGCCTGCTGCTGTTCGCGAGCACTCCGATGCAGGGCCGGGTCGACTTCGTCGTCTTCGTCATCTTCGCCTTCGCCCTTGTCCAGACCGGCGTCAGCTTCGCCCTCGAAGGTCGCCGACACGCCCTCGACCGGCTCGTCAGCCTGCTCGTCCACCTGGCGCTGCTCGCCGCGGTCGTCCCCCTCGTCTCGGTGCTGAGCTACACCGTGTACAAGGGACTGAAGAAGCTCGACGGGCAGTTCCTCACGCACAACCTCACCGGGCTCGGACCGCTCGACACGAACGGGGGCGAGTACCACGCCATCATCGGGACGCTCGAGCAGGTCCTCATGGCGACCGCCATCGCCGTCCCGCTCGGGTTGCTGGTCGCGATCTACATCACCGAGTACGGCAAGGGCTGGCTCGCCGCCGCCGTCCGGTTCGTCATCGACGTCATGACCGGCATCCCGTCGATCGTGGCCGGCCTGTTCGTCTTCGCGTTCTGGGTCATCGGCCTGCACCGCGGCTACAGCGGGCTCGCGGCCGCCTTCTCCCTGACCATCCTCATGCTGCCGGTCGTCGTCCGGTCGTCGGAGGAGATGATCAAACTCGTGCCGGCCGAGCTGCGCGAGGCGTCGTACGCCCTCGGGCTGCCGAAGTGGAAGACCATCCTGCGCATCGTCCTGCCCACGGCGAGCGCGGGCATCACGACCGGCACGATGCTCGCCGTCGCGCGGGTGACCGGTGAGACGGCGCCACTGCTGCTGACCTCGTTCATCACGCCGGCGACCAACACCTCGCCCATCGCCGGCAAGCAGACCGCCATCCCCACGTTCATCTTCAGCCAGATCGGGCTGGGCCGGCCGGCCAACTACGACCGCGCGTGGGCCGCCGCCCTGACGCTGATCATCATCGTCCTCGTCCTCTACGTCAGCGCGCGGCTCCTCACCCGGCGCAACACCCTCACCCGGAGGTAGTCGTGTCCAAGCGCATCGTGGCCGAGGACGTGAACGCGTTCTACGGCAGCTTCCGAGCCATCGCCGGGGTCTCGCTCACCATCGAGCCGAACACCGTGACGGCGCTGATCGGCCCCTCCGGCTGTGGCAAGTCGACGTTCCTGCGCACCATCAACCGGATGCACGAGGTCATCCCCGGCGCCCGCGTCGAGGGCAAGGTGATGCTCGACTCCGAGGACCTCTACGGCGCCGGGGTCGACGCGGTGGCGGTACGACGGACGATCGGCATGGTCTTCCAGCGCCCGAACCCGTTCCCGACGATGTCCATCTACGACAACGTCGCGGCGGGCCTGCGGCTCAACGGCATCAAGAACAACAAGGTGCTCGACGAGGCGGTCGAGCGGTCACTGCGCGGCGCCAATCTGTGGAACGAGGTGAAGGAGCGGCTCGCCAAGCCCGGCGCCGGCCTGTCCGGCGGGCAGCAGCAGCGACTGTGCATCGCGCGGGCCATCGCGGTCGAGCCGCAGGTGCTGCTCATGGACGAGCCGTGCTCGGCACTCGACCCGATCTCGACGCTCGCCATCGAGGACCTCATGACGGACCTCAAGAAGCGGTACACGATCGTCATCGTCACGCACAACATGCAACAGGCGGCGCGGGTCAGCGACCGCACCGGCTTCTTCTCCCTCGAGGCCACCGGCGAGCCGGGTCGCCTCATCGAGATCGACACGACCGAGAGGATCTTCAGCAATCCCTCGGAGAAGCGGACCGAGGACTACATCACCGGACGATTCGGCTAAGGGGCCACCAGATGCGCACCAGCTACCACGAGCAGCTCGCCGGGGTCGGGGACGGTCTCATCGAGATGAGCCGGCTCGTCGGCTCGGCCGTCAGCAAGGCCACCACTGCACTCCTCGACGCCGACCTCGACGCCGCCGAGGCCGTCATCGTCGCGGATGAGGAGGTCAACAAGCTCTACCGTCAGCTCGACGACGAGGCGGTCCAACTGCTGGCCCGGCAGCAGCCCGTCGCCATCGATCTCCGCTCCATCGTCACCGCGCTGCGGATGAGCTCCGACCTCGAGCGCGTGGGTGACTACGCCGTACACATCGCGAAGGTCGCGCGGCGCCGGCACCCGGCCACCGTGGTGCCGGTCGAGCTCCGGGCGACCATCCTCGAGATGGGCCAGGCCGCCACCCGCATCGCCGTCAAGGCCGGCACCGTCATCGCGACGCGCGACCTGGCGCTCGCCGCCCAGCTGCTCGCGGACGACGACACCATCGACGACCTGCACGCCAGCCTGTTCGCGACGCTGCTCGACGGAAACTGGGACCACGGCGTCGAGGCCGCGATCGACGTGGCCCTGCTCGGCCGCTACTACGAGCGCCTCGCCGACCACGCCGTGTCGGTCAGCCACGCCGTGACCTACCTGGTCACCGGCGAGCACAGCGACCCGGAGTCCTACGCGAGCGAATAGCCCCCGCGTGCGAACCTCTGTTGATCACGGGAGGGGCGCGGGCGGAGACTGCGGGGTATGACGCTCGCACCTGCTCGGCCTACCGACCTCGACCCGCACGCGCTGGCGATCGCGGTCGCCGACACCCGCCGCGCGGGGTCGCTCACCTTCCTGGTCGGCAGCGACGTCCTGACCTACCGCGCCGACGGCGGCACCGTCACCGAGACCGACGAGCCCGACGGTGACACGGCCGTGCGGCTCGAGCCCGGTGCGTGGCAGGACCTCGTCGCGCAGCTGCGGACCCCGATCAAC
>JAWWOJ010000148.1:0-2867 GCA_033851885.1 Frankiales bacterium
CCGCGGCGGCCGAGCCGCCCGCTCCCCAGGTACCCGGCCCGGCGCCCGCGAAGGCCGCTCCCAAGGCCACCCCGGTGAAGCGGGCCACGAAACCGGCCGCGACGGTTCCGGTGGCGCCGGGCACGCCGACGCGGGCGGCCCGGCCCGCTCCGCACCGCGCCTCGCTCGACGCGATGCCTGAAGTCCCCAGCCCCAGCGCCGCCCTCGACCGGCAGACCGCGTCCCCGGCACAGCCGGCACCGCCGGCACAGCCGGCGGCGCCGGAGGAAGAGCCGCGCCGGCGCTTCCGCCGCCGCCGGTCCTGAGGCCCTTCTCCGCCGCGCAGGACAGCCGCAGGACAGACAAAGCGGGCCGAAACCGGACACCCGGGCAGGGAAGTTGCCGGCCGATACCACCCGTGGGCTTGACGTGGTGGCACGACACGCGTGTAATTCTCTGCGTGTCGTTCCCCCGGCACGGTGCGGATGACCCTCCGCCCGTGCTTGCGACACGCGGGGGCTGCACCAGCAACCCCACCAAGGATCCAGGAGTATCGCGATGTCTGAGCAGGCCCGGCTGATGCAGGGTGTGGGGGAGTCCGACGGCCTCGATGAGGGGCTGCTGTCGTGGCAGGACCAGGCGCTGTGCGCCCAGACCGATCCGGAGGCGTTCTTCCCTGAGAAGGGCGGCTCGACCCGTGAGGCGAAGCGCATCTGCGTGGGGTGCGAGGTCAAGCAGGAGTGCCTCGAGTACGCCCTGATGCAGGACGAGCGTTTCGGCATCTGGGGTGGCCTGTCCGAGCGGGAGCGCCGGCGCCTCAAGCGCAAGGTGGGCTGACCTCCAGCTCCGGGCCACTAATCTGGACCCGTCATGCCCTCTCGTACCAAGTCTGCCGTGCCCGAGCCCAGCGAGGGCAATGCCCCGGAGCCGCGTCGGGTGACCCGGCAGCGGGCGCCCAAGCCCCACGTCGTCGACGTGACGGCCGTCCTGGTCTCACACGACGGGGCCGAGTGGCTGCCTGAGGCGCTCGCGGCGCTGGCACGCAGCACGCGCGTCCCCGCACACGTCGTGGGCGTCGACACCGGCAGCACCGACGGCTCCGCGGAGCTGCTTGAGCAGGCGTTCGGCGACGTGCTGCGGCTGCCGCGCGACACCGGCTTCGGCGCCGCAGTGGCGGAGGCGCTGCACCACGCGCCGGCCGCCACCTGGGTCTGGCTGCTGCACGACGACGTGTGCGTCGAGCCCACTGCCCTCCAGGCCCTCCTGGAGGAGGCCGAGGCCAGCCCATCGTGCGCTCTGCTCGGGCCGAAGGTGCGCGACTGGAACGATCCGCGCTATCTCGTGGAGATCGGCATCACGACCGATGCGGCCGGTCACCGGGAGACCGGGCTCGAACGGCGGGAGTACGACCAGGGCCAGCACGACCACGTCCGTGACGTCCTCGCCGTCGGGACGGCGGCTGCTCTGGTGCGCCGCGACGTCTGGGACGCGGTCGGCGGTCTCGACCCGGAGCTTCCGGTGTTCCGTGACGACCTGGACCTGGGCTGGAAGGTCAACGCCGCCGGGCACCGCGTCACGACGGTCCCCTCCTCGTTGGTCCGGCACGCCCGCGCGGCGACGACCGGCCACCGCGAGACCGAAGCGGCACCCGGTCGCGCGACCGGCACCGACCGGCGGCACGCCGTCTATGTGCTGCTCGCCCACGCCAGCGGGCTGCGGCTGCTCGGGCTCGTACCTCGGCTGATCCTCGGGACCCTGCTCCGCTCCTTGCTGCTGGTCCTGACCCGCCAGGTCGCCGACGCCGGGGACGAGTGGCGGGCGCTGCTCGGCACCCTCGGCCGGCCGGCACACGTCCACCGCGCGCGGCGCGCCCGCGCCCGGACCAGGACGGTCAGCCAGCGCACCCTGCGGCCGCTGTTCGCCTCGCGGACGGTGCGGATCCGGGCCCGCCTGGGCGCCCTGTCCGACTGGATGGGCGGCACGCCGTTCGAGGGCGACCCGAGCAGGGCACTCGGCGACCCGGGACCGGACTCCGACGACTTCGAGGACATGTCGGTGGGCGGCACCGGGGCGGTGCGGCGCCTGCTGGTCCGGCCCGGACTGCTGCTCACCGTGGCCCTCGGGCTGCTCACCTTGCTGGCGGAGCGGAGCCTGCTCGGCGCCGGCACCCTCGGCGGCGGCGCCCTCACCCCGACGCCCGGCGGCGCCAGCGACCTCTGGCGCTCCTACGCCGGTGCCTGGCACGACGTGTCGGTCGGATCGGGCCAGCCGGCTCCGCCCGGGACGGCGGCCGTCGCGGCGCTGTCGACGCTGCTGTTCGGCAAGCCCGGCGTCGCGATCGACGTGCTGCTGCTCGCCAGCGTGCCGCTCGCGGGAGTCACCGCCTACCTCGCGGCCAGCCGGATGGTGCGGCACCTCTACCTCCGGCTCTGGGCCGCGGCGACCTGGGCGCTGATACCGGTCGCCACCGGCGCCATCGCGGTGGGCAGGCTGGACGCTGCCGCGGTGCAGATCGCGTTGCCCCTGCTGGTGCTGGCAGCCGGACGGGTGCTCACCGACGACCCGCGCGTCACGGGCTGGTGGCGCGCCTGGGCTCTCGGGCTCGGCCTCGGCGTGACCAGCGCGTTCGCTCCGCAGCTGTGGCCGCTGGCCTCGGTCGTGCTGCTGTCGGGCGTGGCCGTGAACCTCGCCCTCGCCGGCGGGCGCCGGCGGGCGTTGGCCGCCCTCATCGTGGTCCTGGTGCCTGGCGCCGTGCTCTACCCCTGGTCGCTGGGTGCGCTGTCGAACCCGAGCCGCTTCGTGATGGGCCCGCAGCTGGCCGTCGCCGACCTTCCTTCGTGGCACCTGCTCGCGCTCTCCCCCGGCGGTCCCGGGGTTCCCGCGGCCTT
>JAWWOJ010000150.1:0-2534 GCA_033851885.1 Frankiales bacterium
TGCTGTCCTCGCGGGCGGGCACGCCCGCGTGGGGACCCGAGATCCTCGCCCGCACCCGCTTCGGGTTCGGTGCCGAGGAGGACGGGGCGGTGATGGACGAGTTCTACCTGCAGTGGGAGCGCTGGGCCGCCGACCTCTCGGAGTCGCACACCAACTACCCGGTGCTGACCCGGTTCAGGTCGCCGACGCAGCTCGGCTCCTGGCTCGTCGCCCTGGTCGCCGTGCTCGACAGCGCGGCCCTCTGGATGGCGCTGGCGCCGTCGGGCGCGCCGACGGTGCAGGCCCGGCTCTGCCTGCGGATGGGCTTCCTCGCGTTGCGGTCGATCGCCGAGACCGTCGGGCTCGACGTCGACCACGACCCGCACCCGGACACCCCCCTGCAGCTGACCTACGAGGAGTACCTCGCGGGCATCGCGCGGATCACCTCGACGAGTTTCCGCACCGAACGCGGCCCGGACGAGGCCTGGCCCGACTTCCGGGGCTGGCGGGTCAACTACGAGTCGGTCGCCTACGCGCTGATGAACCGGCTCGACGCCGTGCCGGGCCCGTGGACCGGTCCGCGCTCCAACGGTGACGCGACCGTCGAGCCGATTCGACCCGAGAACCGCACGCCGACCCCGTGGTCACCAGCCTCGAAGCGGCATCCCTGAGTCACCGTCGACCGTCTTCACGGCAAGGACCTGGTGGAGCTGGATCTGGTTGATCTCGAACCCGATGCGCGACCCGGCCAGGTAGAGCGCCCAGACCCGCGCCGTCCCGATGCCGACCTCCTCGACCGCCTCCGCCCAGTGGGCGTCGAGGTTGTCGCACCAGCCCTGCAGCGTCAGCGCGTAGTGCTCGCGCAGGTTCTCCTCGTGCCGGATCTCGAGCCCCGCCCGCTGCAGCTCGCCGATGATCCGGCCGACACCGGGCAGCTCGCCGTCCGGGAAGACGTAGCGCGGGATGAAGCCGCGCTTCGCGATCGGCGCGGAGTGGTCGTCGTTACGGGTGATGCAGTGGTTCAGCAGTCGGCCCTGCGGCACCAGCTTGCGCGCCAGGAACGAGGAGTACGACGAGAGCTGGTGGATCCCGATGTGCTCCGTGAGACCGATGGAGCTGATCGCGTCGAAGCCGGTGTCACGCACGTCGCGGTAGTCGCTGAACCGGATGTCCACGAGCTCGGTGAGGCCGCGCTCGGCCGCGGCCTTGCGGCCCCACTCGGCCTGCTGCCGGGAGAGGGTGGCCGCGACGACCGAGACTCCGTAGTGCTCGGCGGCGTGCATCGCCATCCCGCCCCAACCGCACCCGACGTCGAGCAGCCGCATCCCTGGCTTCAGCGCGAGCTTCTGGCAGACCAGGTCGAACTTCGCGTACTGCGCCTCCTCGAGCGTCGCCTGGTCGTTCGGGAAGACCGCGCAGGTGTAGGCCATCGAGGGCCCGAGGACCCACTCGTAGAAGGTGTTGGAGACGTCGTAGTGGTGGGCGATCGCGGCGGCGTCACGGCCCTTGCTGTGTGCGCGCAGCCCGGAGAGGTACCGCTTCGCCCCCACCTCCTGCGGCGGCGGCTCCACCCAGTGGACCGCCTCGCGACCCAGCGATCGGAGCACCTGCAGCCGCTCGCCCCAGGTCAGGTCGCCCATCTTGGTGCGGGTCAGCGCGCGCAGCAGGGTGTAGTGGTCGGGAGCCTCGATGTCCATGTCGCCGCTGATGTAGGCACGAGCCATGCCGAGCTCACCCGGGGCGCTCACCATGTGCGAGATCGCCTGCGGCGTCTGGACCTTGATGACGATGCTCGCGTCGGAGGGACCGGCGGCGGACCCGTCGTAGGCCTCCACCCTGGTCTGCTCCGGCAGCACGGCGGACAGTGCGTCAGCGACCTTCATGTCATCTCCCCTTCACGGTCTTCTCGTACAGGTCCAGCAGCCTGCCGTCCGGGTCCCACTGCTTTTTCAGCAGGTCGTAGACGGGACCGTTGTACAACTCCCAGAAGTGCTCACGGTCGTAGAAAGCCGTGCTGTACAACGACTTCCTACCGCCCAGGTCATCGACCACCTGCTCGATGCGGCGGTTGTGGGTGGTCGGATCCTCGCCCGGCTCCAGGTCGACCGTGGACCAGAAGCCGACGTTGACGTACAGGACCGACGGGTCGAACCGGTACAACTCCCACACGTCGTCGGGCGACCGCTGCTGGAGCGGGCAGAACCAGACCGGTTCGATCGGGATCTCGCGGGCGAAGAAGTCCATGAACTCCACGAGCCGGTCGATCGGCACCTCGACGTCCTGCACGACGTCCTCGCGCTCGGGTCGTCCCTTGCGTCGGTCCCAGCGGGTCTTCCACCGGTGCTTGCGCTCGAACGCGACGAGCTTCCACCACACGTCGGAGCGCAGGTACTTGCGCGGCACCCACCGCCGGACCGCGGGGTTCTGCACGCCGAACGCGCGGCTGCACCAGAACCAGTCGGTGTCCCAGCGCCAGAGGTAGTCGCGGACGGTGAGCCAGTCCTCGGTCCGCTGCTGGATCGAGCGGTAGTAGATGCCCATGCCGGTGTAGTCGC
>JAWWOJ010000187.1:0-4073 GCA_033851885.1 Frankiales bacterium
ACCGGGACGGACGAACCTCTGGTGTGACAGTTGTTCTGCCAAGAGCACTGCTGTTTAGCTACGTTCGGCAGGGATAACCGCTGAAAGCATCTAAGCGGGAAGCTCGCTTCAAGATGAGATCTCCCACTGGGTCAACCAGGTAAGGCCCCCGGCAAGACCACCGGGTTGATAGGCAGGAAGTGGAAGCGTGGCAACACGTGCAGCTGACCTGTACTAATAGGCCGAGGGCTTGACCACAAACTGCTACTTCTTCGGGCAACCGAATGAATACACGCGTCCACTGTGCGGTTCCCGAGATACGGTCGGGAATCGAGGCTCCGCCCCTGCCACGGGGTGGACCACCGATATATCTCCATAGAGTTACGGCGGCCATGGCGAGAGGGAAACGCCCGGCAACATTCCGAACCCGGAAGCTAAGCCTCTCAGCGCCGATGGTACTGCCCTGGAGACGGGGTGGGAGAGTAGGACGCCGCCGGACACACTTTTCAAGGAGGGCCAACCATTCGTGGTTGGCCCTTCTTGCATTTGTCCGCCCTTTCGTCAGGAGCCCTGCATGTCCGAGCCCGATCCCCGAGCCCGCGAGCGCCGGCCGGCCTCGGGCCGCTCCTCGGGACGCCCGCCCGCGCCCCGCTCCGGCGCCGACAAGCGGACCGGTCAGGGTGGCGACCGACGCCCGACGAGCCCGGAGCGGCGGGCCGAACTCGAGCAGCGACCGTACGACCCGCGCCGGGAGGCGCGGCGCCAGCTGGCCCGGGTCGCCCTGCCAGGCGATGTCGAGGCCCGGGAGCTCGAGCCGGAGTCGCGCCGCCAGCTGTCCTCGCTCACCAAGGAGACTGCCGACCTGGTAGCCCGCCACCTCGTGATGGCCGGCCGGCTGGTCGATGAGGACCCTGAACGGGCGCTCGCGCATGCCCGGGCCGCGCGCGCCCTGGGCGGCCGCATCGGCGTGGTGCGCGAGGCGAACGGCCTGGTGGCCTACGCCGCGGGGGAGTGGGCCGAGGCGCTCAGCGAGCTGCGCACCGCCCGCCGGATCACCGGCGAGCCGGACCATCTCCCGGTCATGGCCGACTGCGAGCGGGCCCTCGGCCGCCCGGATCGCGCTCTCGTCGTCGCCGAGGATCCGCAGCTCACCCGCCTCGCGCCAGCCGCCCGCGTGGAGATGATGATCGTGGCCTCGGGCGCCCGCCGCGACCTGGGCCAGCCGGAGGCCGCGGCGGCCTCGCTGGAGGTCCCGGCGCTGGAAGGCCCGGTGCGACCCTGGACCGCCCGACTTCGCTATGCCTATGCGGATGCGCTGCTGGAGTCCGGCCGCGAGGACGAGGCCCGCACCTGGTTCGCCCGGGCAGCCGAGGTCGACGAGTTGGCGCAGACCGACGCCGACGAGCGCGTCCTCGAGCTCGACGGCGTGGTCTTCGAGGACCTCGAGGAGCGGGAAGAGCCACTTGTCGACGAGTCGACAACCGAGGCATCGTCGCAGGTCAGCGGTGGTGCCCCGGCGCCAGAGCCGGTCGGGGATACCGAGCTTCGGCTCTTCGACTAGTTGTCCACAGCCGTACCGCGAGGGCCCCACGAGGACGCTCGGCACGTCAGGCTCTGCCCTTTCGCACCCGAGGAGGAGCAGTGCAGAACGCAGCGCGCAACGAGGTCCTGCTGGTCGGACGGGTGGCAGCGACGGCCACGCCGCTCGACCTGCCGAGCGGCGACCGCCTGACCAGCTTCCGGCTGGTGGTGGACCGTGGTCCGAGCCGGCGGCCCAACCCTCCGGGCCGCCGGGTGGCGACCGTCGACACCTTCGACTGCGTCGCCTGGGCGGCCGGGCTGCAGCGCACCGCGCAGAGCTGGCAGCCCGGGGACACGGTTGAGGTGCAGGGGGCGGCCCGGCGCAGGTTCTTCCGCGCGGGCGCGAGCGTGCAGTCCCGGTTCGAGATCGAGGTCGCCAGGGCCAAGCGGATCAGTAAGGCGGCCTGATCAGGCGTCCCGGTGGTCGCGAAGCACCAGGCCGGTGCGCGGCTTGGGCGTGAACAGGGTGGACTTGCGGGGCATCCGCTCGCCGCCTTCGGCGACCGACGTCACCGCCTCGACCGGGGTCGGGTTCAGGAGGATGGCGGTGCCGCCGGTGGCGGCCGCCGCTGCGACGGCAGCTTCGGCGTCGTGCTCATAGCGCACCGTCTCGACGTCGTCGACCAGCCCCCAGACCTCCGAGACCAGATAGGCGTGCAGGACTGACACGTCCAGGTCGCGCCAGGCCGGCGAGCGCTCGTCGGGCATGGCTGCGGCCAGCCGCTCGGGATCGGGGGAGGTCAGCAGCCGCATCGTGCCGCCGTCGCCACTGACGAGCAGGAAGGCGTGCTTGCCCGCTGAGGCCAGGGCGTCCAGCCCTGCCGACAGGTCGTCGCCATCCAGATCGTGCACCGCGGTCGCGCCGTCGCTTCGGCGGGCCAGTTCGAACGCCTCGACATCCGGGATGACCCGATGGATCGGGTGCACCTCGGGCCCGAACGCCGAGGAGTCGACGAGGAACGTCAGCCCGAAGTCCCAGGGCCCGGTGCCGCGGCCGGCAGCCCACGCCGCCTCCTGCCGCTGCAGGTAGGTGGCATAGCGGTGGTGGCCGTCGGCGATCACCGCGGTGCGGTCGCGCAGGTCAGCGGCCACGGCCGCGAGCACGCCGGGGTCGGTCACCGCCCACAGCCGGTGTCGGCGGCCGTCTGGCAGGTCGACGTCGATCAGCGGTTCGCCCGGGGGAGCGGCCACGAGTTCGGCGGCTCGCCCCCCTCCGCCGTACAGCAGGAAGATAGGTTCCAGGTCGGCGTCGACGGCCGTGTAGAGCGCGAGCCGGTCTGAGACGGTGCCGGACATCGTGTTCTCGTGCGGCAGCACGATTCCGTCCTCGGGCGGAGTCAGCGCCAGGGCGCCGAGCAGGCCGCGCTGGGTGTGCTCCGGGGAGGCCTGCTCGTAGACGTACAGCGCGGGCTCGGGATCCGGACGAAGCACCTCAGAACCTCGCCACCCCTCGAGCGTGGCTGCGGCGCGCACGTAGCGATCCCCCTCAGAACGGTCGTCGCGTGGGAGGATCAGACGCACGACGTTCTCGTCGCTCGCCTGCTCGAGTGCCGCGACGCCGGCGGCGTCGATCACGTCGTACGGCGGCGAGGTGACCGCGCGGAGGTCGATGTGCGCGGCGTACCTCAGGGCGCGGAACGGCGCGAGCACCAGGCCGTCCGGGCGTGGAGGCGAGAACGAAGATGATGACGTTGGCATTGGCGGCATGCTAGATCGGGCACGAGTCCCGGCAAGCACGGCGTTCGTTGGAGGAGCAGGCAGGGTCCCGGCTGGGGGCCACCGGTGCACGAGGAGAGGAGAGGGCGTGTCCGACAGGTACGACCCCCGCTACGACCCCAGGGCGCCGGACGACGAGAAGCCGCGACCGTTCTCCGACCTGCCGCCACCACCCCCCGACGTCGCCCCTCAGGGCGACGCCTATGACTGGTACAGCCGCGGGCTCGAGCTGCTGGAGACGCAGGACGCCGCAGCTGCCGTGCAGATCCTCAGCCACGTCGTCGAGACCGCCCCCGACAGCCGGATGGCCCGCGAGGCACTGGCCCGGGCTCAATTCGACCTCGGGATGTATGAGGAGGCGAGCGAGAACTTCACCTGGATCGTCAGCGTCAACCCCGCCGACGACTACGCGCAGTTCGGCCTCGGGCTGGCCGCGACCAAGCTCGGCGACCTGCCGAGCGCCGTGGAGCACCTCGCTCTGGCTGCTGCCATGCGGCCGGACATCGCCTACTACAGCACTGCCCTTCGCGGTGCCCGGGCGGCGTTGACCGCCAGCCGCCGGTAGGTGCTGAAGCCCTCGACCGCGCGGCTCTGCGACAGCTACGACGCCGCGTTGCTCGACCTCGACGGGGTCGTGTACCTCGGACCCGACCCGATTCCGCAGGCCGCGGCTGCCGTCGCGACGGCGCGGGCCGCCGGCATGCGGATCCTGGGGCCCAACTGCCTCGGCGTGTTCGATGCGCGCCGGTCATACTACGCAACGTTCTCCTCATCGTTCGACAGCGGCTGGCCGGTGC
>JAWWOJ010000190.1:0-3894 GCA_033851885.1 Frankiales bacterium
CAGCACGATCCGCCGCACCGAGCTCCCGTGGCGAACGGCGGGCAGCACAGCGCCTGAGCTCGTCCGCGTCACACGACGCAGTGTGCCGCTAGCGGGCTGAGAGCTCCTTGTACTCCCGCTCGCGGGGCCCCACGTAGACCTGACGGGGGCGGCCGATCTTCGTGGCGGGGTCCTCGATCATCTCGCGCCACTGGGCGATCCAGCCCGGGAGCCGGCCGAGTGCGAACAACACCGTGAACATCTCGGTCGGGAAGCCGAGGGCCTTGTAGATGACCCCGGTGTAGAAGTCGACGTTGGGATAGAGCTTGCGCTCCACGAAGTAGTCATCGCTGAGCGCGACCTCCTCGAGCTGCTTCGCGAGGTCGAGCAGCGGGTCCACGACCTCCAGGGAGTCGAGCACGTCCTGCGCGACCTGCTTGACGATGGCGGCTCGCGGGTCCCAGTTCTTGTAGACGCGATGGCCGAAGCCCATCAGCTTGACGCCGGGCTCCTTGTCCTTGACGCGCTGGACGAAGCGGGCCACGTCGCCACCGTCGACCTGGATGCCTTCGAGCATCTCGAGGACGGCTTGGTTCGCACCACCGTGCAGGGGGCCGAACAGCGCGGAGACACCGGCGCTGATGGAGACGAACAGGTTGGCGTTGCTCGAGCCGACCATGCGCACCGTGGACGTCGAGCAGTTCTGCTCGTGGTCGGCATGCAGCAGGAACAGGAGGTTGAGGGCCTTGGAGGCGACCGGGTTGACGACGTAGGCCTCGGCCGGGACACCGAACGTCATGCGCAGGAAGTTGTCGACGTAGCCGAGGTTGTTGTCCGGGTAGAGGAACGGCTGGCCGACCGACTTCTTGTGCGCGTAGGCGGCGATCGTCGGCATCTTCGCGAGCAGCCGGATCGTCGAGGACTCGACGTGCTCAGGGTCGAAGGGGTCGAGGCTGTCCTGGTAGAAGGTCGACAGGGCCGACACGGCGCTGGACAGGACTGCCATCGGGTGGGCATCGGTCGGGAAGCCGCCGAAGAACTCGCGGAAGTCCTCGTGCAGCATCGTGTGCTTGCGGATCTTGAGCTTGAACCCCGCGAGCTCGTCCTCGGTCGGGAGCTCGCCATAGATCAGCAGCCAGGCGACCTCGAGGAACGAGGCGTTCTCGGCGAGCTGCTCGATGGGGTAGCCGCGGTAGCGCAGGATGCCGGCGTCACCGTCGATGTAGGTGATCGCGCTCTTGCAGCTCGCGGTGTTGACGAAGCCGACGTCCAGCGTCACGTGACCCGAGGTGCTGAGCAGCTTGCTGATGTCGAGACCGGACGGTGCCTCGCTCCCGTCAACGATCGGTAGCTCGATCATGCCGTTCGGGGTCTCCAGCTTGACGTCGGTCACGTCGTTCCTCCTGTGGTGCTTCGCGGTCAGATCATTCTCGCTGATGCGAGTGGCCGCCGCCCAGGCAGGTCGTCAGCCGGTCCAGTAGCCCGTCACGTAGCCGGCGAGGTCGCAAGGGGCAGCGGCGTTGCGGAACCTCACCGAGCCGTTCCTGCCGATCGGGATCACCGCCAGGTTGGGGGTGACGGCGCCGGCCGGGACGTTGACGTCGGTCACGGTCGGGACCGTGGCGCCGCTCAGCGGGGTGGCGTAGGCGCTGAAGAACGTACGGTGCACCGCGTCGAGACCCGTCAGGTTGATGACCACGGAGGTCGCGTCAGCCGGGACGGAGCCGACCCCGGCGACCTTCAGGTCGCGGATGCCGCCGGCCGGGACCTTGCCCTTGGCGACGCCGAGCCCCAGCCTGGTGTCGAGAACCTTGACCGGGCTGACCGGCACGAACGCTGCCCCGTTGGAGGGCACGTACCAGCCGAGCAGGTCGACGACGAGGTTGCTGCCGGCGCCGGTGGTCGCGAGCCGGAGGCTGCCGCTGCTGAGCTTCGAGACGACCATCGTGGTGGTGTCGACGCCCTTGCTCAGCGCGAGGTTCACCGTGGCCGGGACTGCCTTCCCCGTCGGCTTCGGGAACACCGTGAGGCGACCGGCGGCGCTCGGTGCGACCGCGGTCACCTGCAGGGCGACTGCCGTCGCCTCGGCGGGGACCCCGCCCGGCGCGAGGTCACGCGTCGTGCCCGCGGCGAGCGGGCCACCCGTCCTCCGGGTGTCCAGGACCCGGCGCGGAGCGGTGGGAACGAACGTGCTGCCCTCAAGGCCCTTCGTGTAGTAGCCCTGCAGGTCGACCCCGACGGTCACGGTCCCGGTGGCGTTCCGCAGCCGGATCCTGCCGCCGAGGCCCAGCGGTACGGCGATCAGGTTCGCGGTCGGCACGCCGGGCCGCGTGTTCAGGACGGTGTTGGCAGGCACGTGAGCACCCGTCGGGTAGGCGGTCACGCCGGAGACCGCCGAGGCGCTGGAGGTCGACAGGCTCACCAGCGCCGCCGTCGCTCCCGCGGGCACACCGTGCGTCCCGGCGACGGCCACGTCCGCGACCCGACCGGAGCCGAGCGACAGAGAGCCGATCCGCACAGGGGACAGCGGCGTGTAGCTCTGCAGCTTCGGGTCGAGCGTGGTGCTGACCCCGACCACCTGCGCCTTGCTGTCGTCGGTGTTGTGCAGGTGCAGGAGCAGCAGCCCGAGGTTGTCGGTGTCGCTGCCTGCAGCGTCGCCCCTCACATCCAGGGCGGTGCTCGGGTCGTCAGCGCTCAGCAGGGAGTCCGCGACCTGTGGCTGCACTGACACCGCCGGATGCGCCGTGTCGAACGTCAGCGGACCGACGGTGTCGATGGTCGACCGCAGGTCGTCCAGGCTGTAGGTCGTGACCGTATAGCTGATCCGGCTGCGGTCGGCAGGAAGCCCGAGAGCCTCCAGCGTGACCGGCAGGATCATCGCGTTCGTGTTGATCGCGTTGGTGTCCACCGAGCCCGGCAGCGAGTTGAGCGGCTCATCGTCGAGGAGGTCACCGGTCACGTAGTCGTAGGTCTCGGCGACGTAGACGTCGGTGTTCGGCGAGAAGCGCGTCACGTCGATCTCGCGGTCCGGCGTGCCGTTGCCATCGGTGTCGATCGTGACGATGTAGGCGATCTCGCCGACAGGGCCGTTGGCCGTCAGGTTGTAGGCCGGGTCGTAGACGTTTCCGCGGGTCGTCAGCGCAATGCCGAGCATGCCGCCCGACACCGCGGCGCCGACATATTGCAGGTCACCCGCTCGCTCCGAGGGGAAGTTGAGGCAGCCGTCGAACTGGGCGGGCAGGCAGGAGCTGAGCGCCGGGCTGCTCGCCTGCAGCTGGAAGCCCCCGACCAGGCTCTGGACCGCGTCAGTGGCGCCGGGGACGCCGACGCTGACCGGTGATCCGGTGAGCGGCAGCCGGGCGGACGCGAGAGCGTGCGGGCCACGGACGAGGTGCACGGTCGACCCGGCCTGCATGCTCGACGCCGGGCGCGGAGCCACAGCGGCTGGCAGCCTCAGGGTCACGCCACCGCCGACGGGGGCCAGCAGCAGGCGGCCGTTCTCCTCGGCAAGGAACTGCCGGTCGAGACCGGCCTGCTGCAGGGCGACGGTCGGGTCGGGCGTCTTGCGCAGCGCCGCCTTTGACGACACCGTCATCGCGACGGTGAAGGTCGCCGTGCCCGGCCCGTCGGGGGTCGCGGCCGGGACCGACAAGGTCGTCGTGGACGGGGTGAACGTCACGCCGGGGATGTCCTCGGACGAGACGTAGCTGATGCCGTAGGTCGTGGCCGACGCGCCGAAGTTCTCGACCATCACGGTCTTGCTGCGGCTCGTCGCACCGGTGACCGCAACCGCGCCGAATCCCAGGCCGACAGCACCGGGATCGCTGGTCACGAAGGCGACCACACTGCCGGCGGTCGCGCCCAGCGCATCGACCCGACCAGCACCCACGCGGGTCACGCCGTACTGCGTACCGG
>JAWWOJ010000261.1:0-3090 GCA_033851885.1 Frankiales bacterium
ATCAACGGCGCCAGGGTCGCAGAGGGCCGCAGCGACGCGGTCCTCGGCGACCCGACCATCGCCGTCGCGTGGCTGGCCAACAAGGTCGCCGCGTTCGGCGTCCGGCTGGAGGCAGGCCATGTCGTGCTGCCCGGTTCGTGCACCCGCGCCTACGACGTCAAGCTCGGCGACGATGTCGTCGCCACCTTCAGCGGACTCGGTTCCGTCCATCTCACCTTCGCGTAAGGAGCTCAACATGGCCAAGGTGACAGCAGCCATCGTCGGGTCCGGCAACATCGGCACGGACCTGCTCTACAAGCTGCAGCGCAGCGACCTCATCGAGCCGCGCTGGATGATCGGGGTCGACCCCGACAGCGAAGGGCTCAAGCGCGCGAAGGACCTCGGGCTCGAGGCGTCGCACGAGGGCATCGACTGGCTGCTGGCACAGCCGGAGAAGCCCGACCTGCTCTTCGAGGCGACCAGCGCCTACGTCTACCGCGCCAACGCGCCGCGGTACAAGGAGGCGGGCATCAAGGCGATCGACCTGACGCCCGCCGCCCTCGGCCCGTACGTCGTGCCGGCCGCCAACATGGACGCCAACCTCGAGGCCGACGACATCAACCTCGTGACCTGCGGCGGCCAGGCCACCATCCCGATCGTGCATGCCATTACCAGTGTTGTCGCCGTGAAGTACGCCGAGATCGTCGCGTCCGTGTCGTCGAAGTCGGCCGGCCCCGGCACCCGCGACAACATCGACGAGTTCACCCGGACCACGAGCAAGGGCATCGAGGTCGTCGGCGGCGCAGAGCGCGGCAAGGCGATCATCATCCTCAACCCGGCCGACCCGCCCCCGCTCATGCGCAACACCGTCTTCTGCTCGATTCCCGAGGACGCCGACCGCGACGCCATCGAGGCCAGCATCAGCAAGCGCGTCGACGAGGTCGCGCAGTACGTCCCGGGCTACCGGATGCGTGGGGCGCCGCAGTTCGACGACCCGAGCGACGTCATGGGCGGGATGGCCCGGGTTGCCGTCTTCCTCGAGGTCGAGGGAGCAGGGGACTTCTTCCCGCCGTACGCCGGAAACCTCGACATCATGACCGCCGCCGCCGCCCGCGTCGGCGACGCGCTCGCCGCCGTCCGGCTGGGGGTCTGACATGGCTGTTCCTGCCACCGTCCTGAAGCCCTACAGCTCCGAGCTCGACCTGCGGATCACCGACTCGTCGCTGCGCGACGGATCGCACGCCAAGCGGCACCAATTCACCCTCGAGCACGTCGTCGACATCGTCACGGCGCTCGACGACGCGGGCGTGCCCGTCATCGAGGTCACCCACGGCGACGGCCTCGGTGGCTCCTCGTTCAACTACGGCTTCAGCCACACGCCGGAGCTCGACCTGCTCCGGGCCGCCGTGAAGACGGCGAAGCGGGCGAAGATCGCGTTCCTCATGCTGCCAGGTCTGGGCACCAAGGACGACATCCGCGCGGCCCAGGACGCCGGTGGCCAGATCTGCCGCATCGCCACCCACTGCACCGAGGCCGACGTGTCGCGGCAGCACTTCGGACTGGCGCGCGAGCTCGGCCTCGAGACCGTCGGCTTCCTCATGATGAGCCACTCGACGACACCCGAGGAGCTTGCCCGGCAGGGCCGCATCATGGTCGACGCCGGCTGCCAGTGCGTCTACGTCGTCGACTCCGCCGGGGCGCTCATCATGGAGCAGACCTACGACCGGGTCGCCGCCCTGGTCGCCGAGCTCGGCGACGAGGCGCAGGTCGGGTTCCACGGCCACGAGAACCTCGGCATGGGCATCGCCAACAGCGTCTACGCCGCCCGGGCCGGCGCGCAGCAGATCGACGGCTCCACCAGACGCTTCGGTGCCGGTGCCGGCAACACCCCGGTCGAGGGCTTCGTCGCGGTCTGCTCGAAGCTCGGGGTGAAGACCGGCATCGACGTACGCAAGATCATCGACGCCGCGGAGGACGTCGTACGGCCCGTCATGGACGACGAGTGCCTGCTCGACCGGCTCTCGCTCACGATGGGCTACGCCGGCGTCTACTCGAGCTTCCTCAAGCACGCCGACCGCCTGTCCAAGCGGTACGACGTGAGCGGCGCCGAGCTCCTGATCCGCGCCGGGGAGCGCAAGCTGGTCGGCGGTCAGGAGGACCAGCTCATCGACATCGCTCTCGAGATCGTGGCGGAGCGCTCGTGACGCCTGAGGGCACCCGCAAGGTTGTCGAGGTCAACGGTCTTGATGTCGCCTACCACGACGTCGGCGACGGCGTACCCGTCGTCTTCCTGCACGGCAGCGGCCCCGGCGTCACCGGCTGGGCCAACTTCGGGAACAACGTCGCTGAGCTGCACGGCATCCGCGCGATCATCGTCGACCAGGTCGGGTTCGGGGCGTCCGCCCGACCCGAGGTCTATGAGCGCAACTACCTCGAGATCAGCAAGGACTCCGTCCTCGGGCTCCTCGACGCACTCGGCCTGGAGCAGGTCGGCATCGTCGGCAACTCCATGGGCGCCGACGTCGCCACCCGACTGACGCTCGACCACCCGGAACGCATCTCCAAGATGCTGCTCAACGGTCCCGGAGGCACGGGCGTCCCGATCCTCGGACCGTCGCCGTCTGAGGGGATCCTCCGGCTGATGGACTTCAACATGGACCCGACGCGCGAGCGCCTCGTCGCCTGGCTGAAGACGATGGTCTTCGACCAGCGGGTCCTCACCGACGAGCTCATCGAGTCACGGCTGGCGGCAGCGACCGCACCGGGTGCCGTGAAGAACCTGCAGGACGCGTACACGACGTTCTACAACCCCGCGATGACTGGCGACATCCCGCTGTGGGCCGAGGTGCACCGCATCCGGCAACCGGTGGTGATGTGCTGGGGCCGCGATGACCGGGTCGCGCCCGTCGAAGGGGCGCTGCTGCCGGCCCGACGGATGCCGAAGTGCGACCTGCGCCTCTACAGCCGGTGCGGCCACGGGGTGCAGGTGGAGCGCACGGCCGACTTCGAGCGCGCCTGCCGCGAGCACTTCGTGGAGTGAGCTCAGAGCCAGTAGTCGCCGCCGAGGCCCTGGACGAGGCGCTCCAAGGCCCCCTCTGGCCAGGGGCTCGG
>JAWWOJ010000280.1:0-4188 GCA_033851885.1 Frankiales bacterium
CTGATCGGCGGATCCAGGTGATGGCGACGGTGAGCACCCATGCCAGCAGGGCGATGATCGGGATGAACAAGGGTGACAGGATCAGTACTCCGGCGGCGACGAGACCGGCGGCGCGCATCCGGGTGCCGAAGACGCCAGCCGAGTGTCCTTGAACGCTGAGGGTTGCGACAGCGACCGCGGCCGACAATGCTGCCGCGATGCCGGCGAGGGCGAAACCGAGGTCGTTGCTCATGCGGAGCAGATCGACGCTCGGAAGGGGGTAGTCGCCGAGAATCTCGCCGCCGGAGATGTAGCTCATCACCAGCCCGCCGGCGCCCATGAGGGCGGGGGCGGTCGCCGCGGCGGCGATGGGCAGCCGGCTCGGGGAAGCTGTCGGGTCGGCTTCGGCGATGCGCCGCCAGAGCGCGACGAGGAAGGTCATCAGGGCGAGCCCTGCGAAAAGGAGCAGGACCCCGGTGGCGAGGTGGCGGACCTGCTCGCTGTGCCCTGTGTAGTTGGCGATCCATTTCTGGTCGGAGGCGTTGTCGGCCGGTGGGCTGCTGACCAGGATGCTGGCGAGGAAGAACACGACATAGGCGACGCCGGCGTAGGGTTCCCAACGTCGGGCCGAACCTGATTGCACGGACATGGCGGTCCTCTCTCGCGGATGCCGCGTTGGATAGCGCGGATGGTCAGCGACGGTGCCAACGATGCGGCTGGTTGGCGTCATGACGGCGGGCGATCGGGTGTGGCCCGTGGAGTGATTGCCGCCTCATCCGTGAGGATGACGGGCGTCATTCCTGATCAGGACGCGGCGGGATGGGTGGCGGGGTTACCGTCCGGGCATGGGCCACCCCGCCGCGCCGTTCGCCGCACGGCGCGGGGATGCCCCGGTTTCTGCCCAGGTGGTCGATGTCGTCCTCGCCGCGCTGTTGCTTGCCGGGGCCTTGGTCGCGCTCGCGATGTTGAGCCGGGGCGGTTCGCCCGCCGTCTCCGCGACCGGGTGCAGGCCGTCGTGCTGGCCTATGAAGCCGGCATCGTCAGTCCAGGTCGCACCAACTGAACGGACGGGTCGCTCCGTAAGCCCTGTCCGGGTTCCTGGCCCTTCGCCGCGAGTGCGACCGCGGCGAGGTCTCTCACCGGGCTATGAGGTGAGCTCCTGGAGTTCCTTTGCGACCTCCTCGGCGTCGGGCATGGCGGCGATCTGTGCGGCCGCCAGACGGGCGGCGGCGGTCTGCGGGCTGCCCTCGGTGAGCACGGAGCGGACGGCGTCCCGGACCGCCGCGGAGCTCAGCTGCTGGGGACGGATGACCGTGGCCACGCCGGCTGCCTCACACGCGGCGGCGTTGGTGAACTGGTCGGCGCCTTGCGGGCCCTGAACCAGGGGCAGGCCCCAGACCAGCGCTGCCAGCGTGGTCCCGGAGCCTGCGTGGCAGACCACGGCGCTGCACTTGGGGAGCAGCGGGGCCAGCGGCAGCCACCGCTCGACATGCACGTTGGGTGGCTGCTCACCCAGCGCCGCGGGGTCGTTCAGTTCGCCGACGGTCACGGCAATCTCGATGTCCTCGGCGGCGAGGTCGGACAGCAGCAGCCGGAACTTGTCCGGCTGGTTGAAGAACGGCACGGTGCCCAGCGACAGGTAGACCAGCGGCCGCTGGACCCGGCCGGCCCAGTCGGGCAACGTTGCCAAGGGATCGCCGGGTAGTTCGGGGCGCAGCGGTCGGCTGACCGAGTCGGCCGCGGTCGGCTCGCCGTGCAGGATCGGCGGGCTCGGGTCGAGGTATCGGCAGCGGTACAGCCCTGCGCACGGGTCCGGGTCCAGCCCGTGCTGCTCCCACAGCGCAGCCACCCTGGCGGCGAAGGCGGTCACATGATGGTCGTCCATCGGCCGGCCGAAGCCGTAGGTCACCGAGGGCAGCCCGAGCATCGTGGCGAGCAGCGGCGCTGCCAGGTCCACCGGCGGATGCACGATCAGGTCGGGGCGGAACTGCTCGGCGGCTTCCCGCAGCGCCGGCAGCTTCGCGGGCGCGATCACCGCACCGAACATGGCACCACCGAAGTGCCACGGCTCCCCTTCGGGCGCGGCGATGACGGCCGGGTCCCCCATGGCGGCGATCGCGCCCTCCATCGCCGTCGGCCCCGCCACTCGGGTGGCGAAGCCCTCGCTGGCGACCCGGGACAGCAGGTCGGGACCGGTCACCACGAGCATCTCGTGGCCGGCCGCGAGCAGTGCCTTGCCCAACGGCACGAAGGGCGCGAAGACCCCCTCCATCGGCGTCGTGCTGCACAGAACCCGCATCACCTGCTCCTCAGTGCTGACTGTAGCGTCACTATAGAGTGCTACTCTAGTTCCATGTCAACGACCCGAGCGGGAGCCGGGCGAAGCCGGCGCGGCAGCGACACCCGACGCCGGATCGAGGACGCCGCCGCGCATCTGTTCAGCGAGCACGGCTACACCGGCACCAGCATCCAGGCCGTCGCCGACGCCGCCGGCGTGCACGCGCAGACCATCTACCAGGCCTACGGAACGAAAACCGCCTTGCTGGGCGCCGTCGGGGCCCGGCTCGTGGCGGGCGAGGACGACCCGGCGACCCACCCGTCCGAGCGGCCCTGGGCCCGCCGTATCCAGGCTGAGCCAGACCCCGCCCGCAAACTCCGTCTGTACGTCCAGCACATCGCGGCAGTGACACCGCGAGTGATCACCCTCATCGACATGCTGCGCGCCGCCGCACCCGCCGAGCCCGACGCCGCGGCCTTCCTGGACCAGATCGAACAAGGACGACACCTCGGGCCGCTGAACCTGTTCGCGCCACTCGCAGAGCGAGGACAGCTGCGTGAAGGACTCACCCTTGCCGCGGCCAGCGACATCACCTACGCCCTCGTCAGCCCCGACACGTTCCGAGCACTCACCTTCCGACGCGGCTGGACGTACAAGCGCGCCGAGCGCTGGCTCACCGACTGCCTGACCCACGCGCTGCTACCGCCCCACCCGTAGCGGGCGCGCTGGACAGCAGCACCGGCAAGATACTGTGCGCCGACATCGACGAGTTGGACCACCGCAATCACGGGTTTCGAGGTACGCACCGGGCTGGAGCTGCTCGTGGCTTCCCGACGGCGTCAGCGCTTGGAGGAAGCCTTCGATCGCCTGATAGACGATGACTTCGACGGTCGAGTGCTCGCCTTTGACACGGACGCGCCCAACGCCGCGGGGCCGGTAGTGGCCCGCCGTCAGAGAGCGGGCAAGTCGGTCGAGATCAGGGGCGCGCAGATCGCCGGCATCGCACTCTCCCGCAAAGCCACTCTCGCGACCCGATAGCGACCTGGCCCCGGGCATCAGTCTGTCAGCCGTCCCGCGCCGCTGATGAAGTCCTGCGGCCGGACAGCGCAAGGACGTCCTCAGGTGACGGCACGGACGTCATCGCGACCATTCCTCGTCCTTGCCGACGAGAACTCCGGCGAACGACTGGCCCTCTTCAGCCGCGAGCGGACCTGCGGCCAAACTACCGGCGAGCGCCATTACCCTTCCTGTCGTGGCCGCCATCATCACTCTGACCGCCGGCGAGGTCCTCTCAGCCAACCAGGCCCAGCAGGTTGCCGCGTTCCCGACTCGAGCCGTTCACGCCCCATCGCGCGAAGCGCGGCTCGCGGCACTGATGCCAAGGTGCTTCCGGCTCGTCCTTGACGCAGCCCCCCATGCCGCCGGGAGCAATGACACCGCGATCGACTGCGTACGCGACTTCACCGACCGGACCATCGATCAGGTCCTGCAGCGAGGTCGACGAGACGGCAGCATCCGGCCCGACGTCACCGCCGTCGACATCATCGTCTTCGGAGCGCTGCTCGCCCAGCCACTCCCACACATTCCCAACCGGAAGGTGACGGCCCGTCGACGAGCCGCCATCCACGTCGACGGTCTCGCCGGAGCCGCAACCACCGCGACCGAACAGTGACGAACGAACTGGACGTCGCCGACTTCCAGATCGCCGTTCCTGACGCCGATCTGGACGATCTGCACCGGCGCCTCGCGGCCACTCGTTGGCCACGCCGGTGGCCCGAACCACGCTGGGCTGCGGGGACCGACCAAGACATCCTCGAGCGCCTGGTTACCTACTGGCGGGACGGCTTCGACTGGCGCACTCACGAGGCACGCCTGAACGCTGAGCCACAGAAGATCGCCACCCTCAGCGGGCAGAGAGTCCACTTCGTCCA
>JAWWOJ010000121.1:0-4050 GCA_033851885.1 Frankiales bacterium
ATGAGGCCCAGGAGCTGGTCGAAGGGGCCCTCGAAGACGTCCAGGCGGACCCGGAAGCCCTCGCTGGGCCCGGAGGGCTGGGCTGCTGTGTCGAAGGATCGATCCTGTTCAGACACCGAGCAGCACCCTGAGTAGCGGGGCCAGCAGGCTGTCGAGCAGGTAGAGGACGAGCAGCCGGCCGCCCAGCGGGAGGACCAGCAGCACGATCAGCACGGCGATGCCGATGTTCTGTTCGACGAGGTAGTGGCGGGCGCGCTGCCAGCCCAGCGAGTGCGGCGCCAACGCGAGCAGCAGCCGGCCGCCGGACAGCGGCGGGATCGGCAGCAGGCTGAAGACGCCCAGGTACAGCTGGGACACGCCCGCGAGGAGCAGGGCGATGCCTGCGGCGTCGCCGGCGAACGTGACGCCGTGCTGCAGGGCGCCGCCCGCGGTGGCCGGCACCGGCAGGATGCTCCCCGCGAGCCCCGCGAGCGAGGTGTCCCCGAGATGTGCCCAGGTCGCCGCGGTCGCCAGCGCCGCGCCCGAGGTGATGACAAAGCGAAACAGCAGGAGCAGCCCCACGCCGAGCCCGATGTTGGCAAGCGGTCCCGCCAGCCCGACGAGCCAGGTACGTCGCCGGTCTCGGCGGCCCGGCAGGTCGACGGGGACCGCCCAGCCGAGTCCCCCGATCAGCGCGCCCAGCGCCCCGAAGGGATCGATGTGATGTCGAGGGTTGAACTGTAACCGGTGGTCATGTCTGAGCCGTCCGTCCCCCAGGCGGGCTGAGACCAGCGCCTGGACCCAGCCGTGCAGCGTCACCCCCAGGACGTACGACGCGACGAGGACCACAAAGCTCGCGGGGTGCCCGAGGGCGTAGAGCACGTCAGCGGCCCCGCAGGCGACGCACGAGGATGCTGGCCTCGCCCTTGGCCTCGAAGTCGGCGAGCACGACGGCCAGGGCCTCGCGAACGACCCGGCCGCGGTCGACCGGTAGTCCGTGGTCTCCGCGCAGCCCGAGCCGGGCGTGCTCGAGGTCCATCAGCTCGTCGGCAGAGAGGTAGACGGTGATCTTCTCGTCGTGGCTCTCCCGGCCGCTGGGCCGGCGATCGGCCAGCGCGCGGGGGCGGCGCCGACTGGTCGGCCGCACGGAGCTGGAGGCCGCCTCCAGTCCGTCATGATCGTCGCCGTGGTCATAGCTGTCACCGTAGGAACGGTCGTCTCCGACCGCCCCGAGGTCGGCAGGGACGCCGGCCGCTGCCGGCTCGGCGGCGGGTGCCACGGTGAGCGCAGCAGGCCGGGTCGGCTCGTCCGCAGCGGGACGTGACGGATCTCCGGTCGAGCGAAACAGCTCGTCGGCCCCGGGAAGGGCGATACGACGGCTCATCGGGCAAGCACCTCCTTGGCAAGGTCACGGTAGGCGGTGGCGCCGGTCGAGCTCGACGCGTAGGACGTGATCGGCTCGCCCGCGACGGTGGTCTCGGGGAAGCGCACGGTGCGGTTGATGACGGTGTGGAAGACCTTGTCGCCGAAGGCCTCGACGACACGGGCCAGGACCTCGCGTCCGTGCAGGGTGCGAGCGTCATACATTGTGGCAAGAATTCCCTCAAGCTCAAGTCGAGGGTTGAGCCGTTCCTGGATCTTCTCGATAGTCTGGATGAGGAGAGCCACACCGCGCAGCGCGAAGAATTCGCACTCGAGCGGGATGATCACCCCGTCCGCCGCAGTGAGGGCGTTCACGGTCAGCAGTCCCAGTGACGGCTGGCAGTCAAACAGGATGACGTCGTAGTCGTCCACGACGGGCGTCAGCACCCGCAGCAGGGTCTGCTCCCGGGCGACCTCGTTGACGAGCTGAACCTCAGCGGCCGACAGGTCGATGTTGCTGGGGAGCAGATCCATGCCGGGAACGTTGGTCTTGAGCATGACGTCGTCGACGGTGACGTCGTGCTCCATCAGCAGGTTGTAGACGGTCCGGTCGAGTTGCAGGGGGTTGACGCCGAGCCCGACGCCCAGCGCGCCCTGCGGGTCGAGGTCCACGAGGAGCACCCGCCGGCCGAGCTCCGCCAAGGCGGCGCCCAGGTTGATGGTCGAGGTGGTCTTGCCGACGCCGCCCTTCTGGTTGCACATCGCCAGGATGCGGGCGGGACCGTGCCGCTCGAGCGGCGGTGGCGTCGCCAGGTACGGGAGCGGCCGACCCGTGGGCCCGATCATCCCCGGCTCGAGCACCGGCTTTGTCGACATACTCACAAGTGGCCGTGCCTCTCTGCTGATTTCATGCCGTCCCGACTTCTCGCCTTGACGATGCCGCGGAACTCTACGGTGCCGGAGCGGTCCACTACAACGTCGGCTCCCATTCTGGGGACGACACGCCGGGTGACCTGTGGAGAGCACCCACGATCCGTGGACAACCGGCCGCAGGCTGTGGACAACCAGCCGTCAGCCGAGGGCCCGGGGATGTGCCCCTGCGTAGACCTCGCGCAGCTGGTCGACCGTGACCAGGGTGTAGATCTGGGTGGTGGTCACCGACGCATGACCGAGCAGTTCCTGGACGACCCGCACGTCCGCTCCCGCATCGAGCAGGTGGGTCGCGAACGAGTGCCGCAGCGTGTGCGGCGACACCTTCGCGGTGAGCCCGGCCCGCTCCGCCGCAGCGCGCAAGACCGCCCAGGCGCTCTGTCGAGAGAGCGATCCTCCGCGCGCATTGAGAAACAAGGCGGACGATCCCCGACCAGAAACGGCCAACGAAGGCCTCCCTCGCACGAGATACGCCTCGACGGCCGCCCTGGCGTAGGACCCGACTGGCACGATCCTGTCCTTGCCACCCTTTCCTGCCAGCCGGACCAGGCCGTCGCCGCGCCCCACGTCGTCCACCGCGAGCCCGACGACCTCGGAGATCCGGGCACCGGTGCCGTACAGCAGCTCGAGCAGAGCCACGTCGCGCAGGGACAGGGGGGTGTCGCCGCTGCCGGCCGCGGCTAGCAGGGCGGACACGTCGGAGACCGAGATCGCCTTCGGCAGGCGGCGGGCCGGCTGCGGTGGTTTCACCTCGGCAGCGGGGTCCACCGCGGCGAGCCCTTCACGGACCGTGAAACGGTGGAAGCCGCGCACGGCGACGACGGACCGCCCCGCGGAGGTCGCCGACAGCGGCACCTGGTCTCCCGTGCCCGCCCGGAGGGCAGCCAGGAAGTCGGCGACGTGCTGCTCGCGCACCTCGTCCACTGCCGCCACGTCCCGCGACGCCAGGAACCCGGCGTACCGGCGAAGGTCACGCTGGTAGGAGACCAGGGTGTTGGCGGCCAGCCCGCGCTCGACCGCCAGGTGGTCGAGGTAGGCCGAGACGGCGTCGGAGATCCCGCTCAGACCGGCAGCCTCAGACCAGCACCGAGGCCAGCGGGACAGCGGGCAGGCCGTGGGCCTCGCCGACCGGGGCATAGGTGATCTGCCCGGCGACGGTGTTCACGCCGAGACTCAGCGAAGGGTCGACGTCGCACGCGCCCTTGATCCCCCGGTTCGCGATCTCGACGGCGTAGGGCAGCGTGACATTCGTCAGGGCATAGGTCGAAGTGTTGGGGACAGCACCCGGCATGTTGGCCACGCAGTAAAACAGCGAGCCGTTCACCTCGTAGGTGGGGTCGGCGTGGGTGGTGGGCCGGGTCGACTGGAAGCAACCGCCCTGGTCCACGGAGATGTCGACCAGCACTGAGCCGGGCTTCATGGCCGCCACCAGCTCGTCGGTGACCAGCACGGGCGCCTTGGCGCCGGGTACCAGGACCGCACCGATGACGAGGTCGGCGTCGATGCACGCCCGCTCGATCTCGTAGGTGTTCGACGCCACGGTCTGCATATGACCTTGGTAGATCCGGTCGACCTCGCGCAGCTTGCCGACGTTCTTGTCGAGCAGCAGGACTTCGGCCTGCATGCCGAGTGCGATCGCGGCAGCGTTGAGACCGGAGACGCCGCCGCCGAGGACGACCACCTTCGCCGCGTACACGCCGGAGACGCCGCCCATGAGGACACCACGGCCGCCGGCGGCGCGCTCCAGGCAGTGCGCCCCGACCTGCGGTGCCATCCGGC
>JAWWOJ010000401.1:0-3299 GCA_033851885.1 Frankiales bacterium
CTGATCGCGCAGGGCCGGCGGCTCGGTCAGCAGCACGGCACGGACGGACTCGTCGCCCTGGGAGAGATGGGGATCGGCAACACCACGGTGGCGGCCGCGTTGTCGGCCGCACTCCTGGACCGCTCCGCCATCGAGGTCGTCGGGTTGGGAGCCGGTGCCGACGCCACGATGCTGGACCGCAAGCGGTCGGTGGTGGAGGGAGCCGTCCGCCGGGTCGGCGCCGTCGCCGACCCGGTCGCACTCCTGGCCGCGCTCGGCGGACCCGAGGTGGCCCTGCTCACGGGGGTCGTGCTCGGCGCTGCGGGTGCTGGCGCGGTGGTCGTGCTCGACGGGCTGCTCACCTCCGTCGCGGCACTGTGCGCCGTCCAGCTGGAGCCGGCCGTCGCGCAGCACCTGATCGCCGGGCAGCGCTCCCGTGAGCTCGCACACCCCGACGTGCTGGCCCGGCTCGGGCTCGAACCGCTGCTCGACCTGCGGATGCGCGCCGGCGAAGGGGCCGGCGCGTGCTTCGCGGCCGGGATGCTGCTCGCCGCGCTCCGGGTACGGCGCGACACCGCCCGCACGGTGTGACAACCGCAAGAGCAGCGAGGCGCCTCCCCCCGGAAGCGCCTCGCTGGTCCTGAGCGCAAACGACCACAGCCCTGGGCCACGGTGGATGTCGCGCGATGGGCGTGTGTTTCGCCGTCTCGCCACGATCTCCTGCCCCTGTGGGTCCACTTTTTCGACGATTCGGAGGGGTACGCTGGAAGCGTGAGTCGCAGGGGGCGCCGCAGCGCTACGACGCTGACCTTGCTCGGGGCCGCCCTCGCGCAGGGGCAGGGCACGGCGAGTGCTTTTCCGCCGCCCCCGGCCGAGTGCCACGACATGACGTTGACCTTCGAGCACGTCAGCTACCGCTCCTACGAAGTGGTGGTCACCGCGGTCGTGACCCGTTCCGGGGTGTTCCAGCTCGGGCCCGGGCACGCGTTCTTCGGCACGTCGGAGACCCCGCCGAACGCGGCCGGCCAGGTCATGACCTCGACGGCCCGCATCATCTCGCCCGAGCCCGGCGTCGACGAGGAGTGGACGGCCAGCTGCGTCGGCGGTCATGCCCAAGGGGTCGTGCACGTGCCGAGCCCCCCGACGCCGCCCAAGCTGACGGTGCACGGCCCGCTGACCGTGCTGGCGACCGGGCACCACGGTGCCACCGACCCGCTGCGGGCGACGGCCGTCGACAGCGGCGGCCGTCGGATCGACGCGCACTGCACGCCCGCCGTGCTCCCGCTCACCCCCAGCCGCACGAAGGTCACCTGCACGAGCGCACGCGACAGCGCCGGCCGGGTCGGCGTCACGAGCCGCGTCGTCACGGTCCTCGGAGCGAGCGCCCAGCTGGTCCATCTCCGTGACTCCCTCGGTCCCGGCCACCTGCGCAACCTCATCGAGTCGGCCCACGTCGCGGTCGAGAAGCGCGACGGCCCGGCCGCTGCCCGGCGTCTCGGGCTGGTGCTCGACGCCCTGCCCGGCTCCGGCCTGCGCGGGCCGCGGCTCAGCGACGTGCGTGAGGACATCGTCCGGATCGGCCGCATCCTCGGCCGGACCATCCCGGTCGTCCATGCGGTCCGTCCCGGCGAGACCATCTGGTCGGTGGTCACCGACGCCCTCCGGCACAAGACCGGCAGTGCCCCCGACGACCACGCGACCGCCCTCGGCGTGCGCCTCGTCCTGGCCGTCAATCCGGGTGCGATGGACCGCTTCGGCGTGCTGCACCCGGGGACCGTGCTCGCCCTTCCGCTCTAGCCACCCGCGGGAGCAGCGGCCGGGCGGTGCGGTGCTGCACGCAGCCGGCGACCACGCCGGCGCCGTACGCGGCCTGCTCGAGAAGGCCCTCACCGACGTACCGAAGCGGCGGCGCCTCGGGCCGGCGCTCAAGCTGCTCCACGACCAGGGGCAGCGCCATCAGTGCCAGCAGCTGCGGCCTGCGCCACCCAGCCAGCCAGGCCACCGGACCCAGCAACGACAGCGCCCGCCCGAGGCCCTGGGCCGTACCCGAGACGGCGCGGCCGGTGACCCGAGCGCTGGCGGCCGGGTCGTGCAGGTGCCGCTGCAGCCGCTGCCCGGTCACGGCGCCGGCAGCCAGGGCCGCGATCGGTCTTCCTGCCATGAGGGCGAGCACGGAGACCGTGGGCCACGGCGGAGCGACCAGGTGCGTCACCGCCGCCGGGTGCCGCTCGGACAGCGGCGCCGCCGAGGTGCCGTAGCGGAACCGGCGGACCAGCCGGTCGCCGACGCGGACCGGCTCCTCGTGGTGGACGACGACCCGAGGGTCGTAGCGGACCAGCCAGCCGGCCTCCACCATCCGCCAGACCAGGTCCACGTCCTCGCCGAACCGCAGCGTCTCGTCGAACGGTGTGAGCGCCTCGCGGCGGACCAGCAGAGCCGCGGTGGGGACATAGGCGACCGGGTTGCCGGGTCTCACCAGTCCCGGCTCACTGCCGAGGTCCAGCGGCGACCGGAGCCCACCCGTGACGCGCGGTGCGACCGCGGCGACGCGCGGGTCGTCGAGGTGTCCACGGAGCTGCTGCAGCCAGCCCGTCGGGGGCACGCAGTCGGAGTCGAGGAAGGCCACGATCTCCTTGCTCAGCAAGGGAAGAGCCGTGTTGCGGGCGGCGGCCGGTCCCCCGTTGTCGCGCCTCACCATCCGGGCGCCGTGCCGGGCGCAGACCCGGGCGACCGCGTCCTGGTCGTGGGAGCCGTCGTCGACGACCAGGGTGTCCACGTCGCCGAGGGCGGCGAGGCACCGCGCGAGCTCACGAGGGCGATCACGGACCGGGACCACCACGGTGACGTCGTGCGCCGGCCGGGGAGCGGGCACCGGATGGGCAGCGCCGGCCTCGACGAGCTGCCGCGTGATCCCGGCGGGCGGCGCAGCGAACGTCAGCAGCCGGCCGGTGGGGCTGAGGAACGAACGGCCGTTGCGCAGCCTGATGGTCCGTCGATCGAGGAGAGCAGAGGTGCTGCTCACGCGCAGACCCGCATCAGAGCGCAAGGCCGCCGTCGACCGCGACATCGGCGCCGGTCACCCCCGAGCTCGCCTCACTCGCCAGCCACACCAGGGCCGCCGCGACCTCTTCCGGCTCGAGGAGCCGCTCGAGCGGTTGCTGCCAGGCGAAGTGCTCGGCGTCGGCGAGGCCGTAGAGCCGGGCGCTTTCGTCCAGCACAGGGGTCCGCGTCGAACCCGGGCTGACGCAGGAGGCGGTGACCCCGGTCCCTCGCAGCTCGGCGGCAAGTCCTCGTACCAGGCCGTTGACCCCTGCCTTCGC
>JAWWOJ010000404.1:0-14261 GCA_033851885.1 Frankiales bacterium
GCCGGCTGGGGTCCGCCCCCGCCCCCTCCCCCGGTGGTCGTCCCCCACCCGCCCCCGCCGCCAGCATCGGACGGCGGCTTCCACCTGCCCGGCTGACGCCGTACCTCTGCCAGACTGCGGCGCCATGGGACTCATCGAGCCGATCCAGCCCGAGCGGTGAGCGCTGCCCGTCCGCTGTCCCGCGAGCGGGTGCTGCAGGCTGCCTTCGCGATCGCCGATACGCGCGGCCTCGAGGCAGTGACCATGCGCAGCGTCGCCGCCCGTCTCAACGTCGAGGCGATGTCGCTCTACCACCACGTCCCGAGCAAGAAGGCCATGCTCAACGGCCTCGTCGACCTGCTCGTCCAGGTCGCCGCGCTGCCCTCCGGGCAGGTGACGGCCGAGGAGTGGATCCGCGGTGCGGCGGACGGTCTGCGCTCCCTCGCCCAGCAGCACCCCCGCCTGGTGGGGCTGCTCAGCACCCGCGCCGTCCCGCTGGACGACCCTGAGTCGGCCAAGCCGTTCGAGGCCGGGCTGGCCGCGTTCACGCGTGCCGGGTATGACGTCGCCTCCGGGTTCGCGGCACTCCAGTCGGCAGCCCTCGCGCTGCTCGCGATGACGCAGCTGGAGGCCGCGGCGGTCCTGCAGCAGGACACGGTCGAGGAGTCGGAGTTGGGAGCCCTCCCGCTGGAGGAGTTTCCGCTGCTCCATCAGGTGCTCGACAGCGAGGTCGGCCTGGACGAGTTCTGGCGGACGCTCGTCGACGCCCTGGTGCGCGGCCTCACGCCTTGACAGTCCTTACGTCGTAAGTCAGGCTTACATCGTAAGGAGGTGGGGTCATGGCGTCCCTGCAGGAGAAGCTCACCGAACTGGCCACGGAGCTGGCCGTCCCCGGCGTGGTCGCCGGACTGGTGCTCGGCACCGAGACCGAGATCGCGGTCCACGGCGTCACGAACGTCGACCACCCGCTCGCGGTCGACCAGGACACGCTGTTCCAGTTCGGGTCGACCGGCAAGACCGTCACCGCCACCGCGCTGATGGTCCTGGCCGAGAAGGGGCTGGTCGACCTCGACGCCCCGGTGCGGACCTATGTCCCCGAGCTCGTCCTCCAGGACGAGGACGTCGCCGCGAAGGTGACGGTCCTGCAGCTCCTCAACCACACCGCCGGCTGGATGGGTGACGTCTTCCTCGACACCGGCGACGGTGACGACAGCCTGGAGAAGTACGTCGCGAACATGGCGACCCTGGCGCAGGTGGCACCGCTGGGCGAGAGCGTCTCCTACAACAACGCCTCGTTGTCGCTGGCCGGCCTGGTGATCGCCAGGGTCCACGGCACCACCTACGAGCAGGCCGTGCGCGAGCTGGTCCTCGAGCCCCTCGGCCTGTCGCACACCTACGGCTTCGGCAAGGACATCATGACGATGCGCTTCGCCTCGGGCCACCATCGCGCCGAAGACGGCAACGTCACGGTCACCCGCCCCTGGGCCATCGCCCGCTCCGCCACCCCGGCAGGCGGCTGGACGGCCACCATCGGGGACCAGCTGAAGTGGGCACGCTTCCACCTCGGGCAGTACGGCGCCGAGGTGCTGAACGCGTCCGCGCGCGAGCGGATGCAGCAGCCGACCGCCGCCATGCCTGGCTCGGCCCTCGGCGACGCGGTCGGCATCTCCTGGCTGCTCGCCGAGCTCGACGGCACGATCCTCGTGGGCCACGGGGGCACCACGCACGGGCAGCACTCCGACTTCGTGCTGGTACCCGAGCGGGACTTCGGCTTCGCGTGCATGACCAACAGCGGTCCGAACGGCGCAGAGCTGCACGCCAAGCTCCGCACCTGGGCGCTCGAGAACGTGCTCGGTCTCTCGACCGCCGAACCCGAGCTCGCCGAGGTCACCGACGCGGACCTCGCTCCGTACACCGGTCACTACGTGACCTCGGCGGTGACCGTCGACCTGTCGGCCCTGGGCGGCCGGCTGATCGCCACGATCCGCATCACCGACAGCAGCCTCATCCCCGAGGGCGAGTCCGGCGAGCAGCCTGACGTGCCGCTGGCGATGCTCGTCGGCGACGGCGACAAGTACGTCATCCCCGAGGGTGACGCCAAGGGCATGAAGGGCTACTTCAGCCGAGCAGCCGACGGACGCGTCGACGGCATGAACTTCAGCGGACGTCACATGTCCCGCGAGGCCTGACCGTTCCGGTCAGGCGCTGGGCACGTCGCGCGGGGAGCTGTAGCGCACGCAGGTGCAGCTCTGAACCCAGTTGAGGTCCCAGGCCCTGATCGCGGTGTCGTGCTGCCGAGGGGAGACGAACGCCTTCGGGACCAACGGCGACACGAAGCTGCTGCCGATCGCCTCCAGTGCGCCGATGAGGCCGGCCGGCGTCAGCGCCGTCGTGTGCCGCATGGCCTGGGTGAACAGGAACATCCCGTCGCAGTCGGCGAGCGCGATGGTCGCCGCGTTGGTGCTCGTGTAGGTCTGGCCAGTGCGGCGTTTCATGATGTCGAGGCAGCGCCTGGTCTCGGACGTGGCGTACCTGCCGCCGTCGGAGGCGAGCAGGTCGAGGGTGGGCAACCAGCCGTCGCCCGCCAGGCCCCGGACCTGCTTGTCGGTCACGAGGCCGGCGTCGTGCAGCACCTGCACCCCGGCACCGGACGTGACACCGAGACGCGGGTAGTAGCCCTGCGAACGCGCGTTGCTGCCGAAGACCTCGAGGATGTAGCCACCGGCGTCGCCGAGCACGACGTGCGTCACACCGTCCTGCTGCAGCCGCAACGTGGCGCTCTTGATCTGCGCCGCCGTCCCGGCTGCGTCCGACTCCTGCTCCGGCCGGTGCACCTCGATGACGTTCACCGGGTCCACCGGGTGCCCCGCCTGCGCCAGCTGCGGCAGCAGCACTTTGCGCAGACCGCGGTCGAAGCTGTCGGTGTCGAACGTGATGACCCCGAGCTTGGCCGCCGTGGACGCCGGGGCGCCGGTGACCGTGTTCCAGCCCGTGAAGTAGGACTGTCGCACGAGCGCTGCCACCTGGTCCTTGAAGATGCGGTCGATCGACATGGTGCTCAGGAGGAACTCGTTGGAGTACTGCCTCAGGTAGGTGGCGTCGACGTCGACGATGACGCCGCCCTTGAACCACACGACCCCGGCCTTCTTGAGGCAGGCCGGCAGGGTGTCGGTGAGGTTGCTGCTGAACACGGCGAGGACCCGGTGGTCGACCGTCCATTGCTGGCAGGCAGCGGCGTCCTGGGTGGACCCGGTATCGGCGGAGGTGACGTGGTAGCCGTAGTAGACCGGGACCAGCTTGCGGCCGGCGATGCCACCGTGCGCGTTGATCTCGTCGATGAGGGCCTGGACGTTCGCTCGCTCGTCGCCGGTCGTGATGCCGGAGGCGCCGATGGCCGCGTTCAACGCGTCGCCGTCAGTCGCGTAGCCGATGCCCACATTGATCGTCTTCGCCGTCACCCCCAGTCCGGTCTCGGCCTGCGAGGCGAGCGGGGCGGCGGTGGACGCTGCGCTTCCGGCCGTGCCCGTACCGAGCCCGGTGCCCGCTCCGGTGCTCGCGCCGGTCGAGCCGAGGCCGGGCACCGAGCCGGTGGTGGAGGTGCCGGCCGTGCCGCTCGTCACCCCACCGGGACCGCTCTGCTGCGAGGGGGACAGGCCGTCACCGGGCAGCAGCGTGGTGGAGGTCAGCGGCACGGTGCTGCCGCACGCGCTCAGGGCCAGCCCGAGGACGACTGCCGGGACGAACCGGGTCACCATCACCGCATTCTGCGACCACGTCCGGGGCTGCGGGATGTGCCGCTGCGCACAACCGGGCCGACCCGGTTGGTGCGCTAGGACGAGGGACGCAGGGAGGCCCAGCGCTCGATCCAGGTGCGGTATCTGGCCACGACCTCGACGTCGATGCGCAGGTCGTTGTGGTACATGTGCGGGTACTGGACGTTGACGGCGCCCTCGAGGGCGGGCGACTGCGCGTAGGTCGGCCCGACGTAGGCCGGATCACCCGAGCCGCTCCCGTCGTACACGGTCATCCAGTGG
Organism: Frankiales bacterium; assembly: GCA_033851885.1. Taxonomy (GTDB): domain Bacteria; phylum Actinomycetota; class Actinomycetes; order Mycobacteriales; family SCTD01; genus RYN-111. The sequence goes on from JAWWOJ010000404.1 coordinate 4,014, forward strand.
GCCGGGCCGTAGGTCTGGCCGGCCGCGTTGAGCCGGGCCAGCCACGGCGTCCCGGCAGCGATCTCGTCGCAGGACACGACGTCGCTCTCCGAACCGGGCGGGCAGAACGTCGTCCCCTGGTTGGCCCCGGCGATGCCGACGAAGGCGACCAGGTCCTTGCGCAGCTCGCGGTGCACCCTGAGCGTTTCACGCGACAACGTGACGCCGAGCGAGTGCGCCACGATCACGAAGCGCTTCGAGCCGGTGTAGGTCTGCACCATCCGCAGGAACCGGTAGAGGTCAGGGACGTTGGCCTCGTTGTTGGTGATGTAGGTGGTGTGGTTGTCGCCCTGGGCGGCGTGCTCGGAGTCACGCTCCGGGTTGCTGCGGTGGATCGCGGTGCCGTTCGCGCCGCCGAGGCCGCCGTAGGAGATGCCCCAGAGCTCCTGCTTGGTCCAGCCGGCCTTGAGGAAGTCGTCACGCACCGGATACCAGTCGGCGGCGTCGACGTTGTTGCCGTGCACGAAGATCACGGGGACGTGCTTGAGCGGAAAGCGGCGCCGGATGCCGCCGAAGCCACCGACCTTCCAGTGCCACTCGCTGTCGAGGATCACCGGCACGTCATGGGCGAACTTCCAGGCGGCCGGGCCCTGCGGCTTCTGCCGCTGCGGTTCGGCCTGGGCTGTCGGGGCGAGCAGGACAACGACGAGCAGGGCAAGGAGCTTCTTCATGGCAGGACCATCTCTGCGAGCTGGGAACGCAGCACCTTCTTGTCGTACTTTCCGACGCTCGTCTTGGCCACCTCCTCGACGACGACGAGCGCGTCGGGGAGCCACCACTTCGCCACGCGTCCGCGGAGGAACGCGTGCAGCTCCTCGAGGGTCACGGGTTCGGTGACGGCGGCGACCACGACGGGCCGCTCGTCCCACTTGAGGGACGGGACTCCGACGACGGCCGCCTCGCGAATCGCCGGGTGCGCGAGGCAGGCGCCTTCGAGCTCGACGCTCGAGATCCACTCACCACCGGATTTCACGAGGTCCTTCGAACGGTCGACGATCGTGAAGTACCCGTCGCTCTCCATGCGGGCCATGTCGCCGGTGCGCAGCCAGCCGTCGTGGAACTTCTCCGGCGTCCCGCCCCAGTAGTCCGTGGCGACCCAGGGCCCGCGGCACTCGAGCTCACCGACCGACTCACCGTCCCAGGGCAGCTCGTGGCCGTCGAGGTCCACGACCCGGGCCTCGAGACCCGCGAAGATCGTGCCGGTCTTGACCCGTACGTCGAGCAGCTCGTCGGGTGACAGGCCGTCGTGGCGACGGCGCGGCCTGCTGGTGCACGCCACCGGCGAGGTCTCCGTCATCCCCCAGATCTGCAGGATCGTGATGCCGAGCGCGTCGTAGGCCTCCATGAGGGCCTTCGGGGTGGCCGATCCCCCGACACCGAGGGTCTTCAGCGACGGCAGTGCGCCGGCGAGCGGCAGCAGCCCGGTCCAGATCGTCGGCACGCCCGCCGCCCAGGTGACCTGCTCCTCGTTGATCACCCTGGCGAGGTTGGCCGGGGAGGTGTCGCTGCCGACGAGCACCAGCTCGGCTCCGGTGAACGGGGCGGCGTAGGGCAGTCCCCAGCCGCAGGCATGGAACAGGGGTACGACCGGGAGCACCCGTTCCCTCTCCGACAGCGCCAGCGCGTCGACCATGCAGGCCGCCATCGCATGCAGGTAGGTCGAGCGGTGCGTGTACACGACGGCTTTCGGCATCCCCGTGGTGCCGCTGGTGTGGCACATCCCGGCAGGCATGTCCTCGGTCAGCACCGGCAGCTCGGCGGACGGCGCGGCCTGCGCGATGAGCTCCTCGACCTCCTCCCCCAGCGTCAAGACCTTCCGAACCGACGGCAGGTTCAGGCTGGTGAGCCGGTCGGCCAGGTCGCCGTCGGCGAACAGCAGGATGTCTCCGGCGTCCGTGACGACGTGCTCGAGCTGGTCGTCGTGCAGGCGGATGTTGACCATGTGCAGCACCGCGCCCGCGAGCGGGACCGCGTAGTAGAGCTCGAGGTGCCTGCTGCTGTTGTGGGCGAAGGAGCCGACCCGGTCTCCAGGCTGCACCCCGAGGTCCTGGAGCACGGTGACGAGCCGCAGCACCCTGTCAGCGAGCTCGCGGTAGGTCGTACGCGTGGTTCCCGACGGCAGCGCGTCGACGACCGCGTTGTCGCCATGGACGGTGCGCAGCCGCTCGAAGATCGTCGCGATCGTCAGCGGCTGCTGCCCCATGTAGCTCACGCGCGCCCCTTCCCTGCTCGGGTTTGAGCAGCGGGCCTGCGGCTGAGCGTGCGACGCCACAGCGAGCTCATACGGGAGCAGGGAAGGGAGGTCACGGGGCCTCCTCTTGCGGGAGCCCGAGGCCGAGTACGAGCAGGGCGGAGTCGCGCGGGATGCGCGGGTCGAGGCCGGTCAGGTCCCGCACCCGGTTGAGCCGGTAGCCCACGGTGTTGGCGTGCACCAGCTCGCGTCGCGCGGTCTCGGGCACCGAGCCGGTGTCGAGGTAGACCCGCAGCGTGCCGACCACGACACCACTCGGGTCTCGCCGCGAGAGCACGTCCACGACCCGGCGGCGGAGCGCCGCGGCGACCCGCGGGTTGCCGAGCAGGAGCTGCTCGACGAGCAGGTCGTCAGGCCCGAGCACTCCCTCGGTGTGGTTCTCGGCGAGGGCGGTGAGGAGCAGCCGCTCGACGTGCTGCACCTCGTCGAGCAGCGCCGTGCCACACGCGGCCGGACGGCCGGCGCAGAGCAGCACGCCTGCCTTGCGCCGGGGCGCCTCCCAGCGTTGCGGCACGAGCAGCAGGACGCGGTCGCCACGGTGGCCGCCGAGGGTGCCCGCGGGAAGCTCGAGCAGGAGCGTGTCGATGCTGACCGCGGACCCGTGCACGAGCACCGGGACGTAGGAGGTGGCGAGCACGGTCGAGAAGCGCAGGCTCACGGACGCGACCTCTGCGGCGTCGACGGCCGACAGCAGCGCCTCCACCAGCTCGCGGCGCCGGGCGTCGACGTGCCGGAGCCGCTCGTGCGACGCAGCGACGTAGGCCTGCGCGAGCACCGAGGAGCTGCGGTCGACGATGTCCATCCAGCGGGTGCCGAGGTCGGCGAGCAGCGCGGTCTCCCCGGCGGGCACCGCCTCGACCATCGCGGTCCATGCCTCCCGGCCGGCGATCCGGTAGGCGTGCAGCACCGACTCGAGAGGCATCCCCATGACGAGACGCTGCCGTCCGGACTCGGCGAAGAACTCGAGCTCACGCGGCGTCAGCTGGCGGGCATCGACCACACAGGACAGGAAGGTCGTGACGAGCTGCCTGGACACCGGCAACACCTCGCGGGCCAGCTCGCCGTCGGTGAGAGCGGCGTACTCCGGGATCTCGCTGCGGTAGCTGGCGCCCATGCGAGCGACGACCACGTCGAGATCGGCGAGCACCCGCTCGGCGAGCGCACCCACGCCGTCGTTGCGGACGGCCCGCAGCGTGCTCATGCGAAGTGCTCGAGGAGCAGCGCGTTCAGCTGGTCCGCCTGGTCGGTGGTGACGAGGTGGTTGGCGCCCTCGACGAGCACGAGCTTGGCGTCAGGGATGGCACTCGCGAGCTTCTCGCCGTTCGCAGGGACGACGAGGCGGTCCTGTGCACCGTGCAGGACGAGCGTCTTCACCGTCATCGAGGGCAGGCGTTCCCATCCCGACCACGGCGCCGTGCCGCCTTGGGCGGCATAGCCCTCGGGACCCGCGGTGCCGGCCTCGCGCCACGCGAGGTCCTCGTCCATCAGCGCCCTGGGCGTCGCAGCGGCGTAGTTGAAGGGGATCGAGAACTCGGCGCGCTCGTCGGCAGGCATGCCGAGCCGGGCCTGCAGGAAGTCGACGACCTCCTGCGGCCAGACGCCGTGCGCCGTGCCCGGGTGGGTGCTGATCAGGGTGAGGGACAGGCAGCGCTCCGGATGGCTCAGCGCGAGCTCCTGGGCCATCAGCCCACCCATCGAGATGCCGACCACGTGGGCCTGCCGCTCCCCCGCAGCGTCGAGGACGGCGAGCAGGTCGTCAGTCATCGTCTCCACCGTGTAGGGCGCACCGGGGACCAGCCCCGTCGCACCCGCGCCGCGGTTGTCCACGGTGATCACCCGGTGGCGCTGGGCGAGAGCCGGCAGCTGCCGGTGCCACGCCGCAGCCGGGTAGGCCAGTCCCATCACCATGAGCACTGCGGGCCCGGATCCCTCGTCGTACCAGGCGATCTCGGCACCGTCGGGACGCGACACCTGCTGCATCATCGTGCCTTCCTGGCGGTGAGGGCAGACCCGGTGGCGCCGGCCAGCACGCGGCCGATGCCGAGGTGGGTGGCGAGAGTGTCCTCGTCGAGCTCGCCGACGGGTGCGGAGTGGACGACGGTGCCCGTCTGCAGCAGGTGGGCGCTGTCGACGAGGGAGAGCCCGAAGGCGACGTTCTGCTCGACCAGCACCATCGTCACGCCGCTGTCCTTCACGACCCGCAGGATGTCGCGCAGGTCGCCCTGCAGCTTCGGGCTCAGTCCGGCACTGGGCTCGTCGACGAGCACGAGGCGCGGCTCGTTGATGAGCGCGCGAGCGACCGACAGCGACGCCTGCTGGCCGCCGGACATCGTGCCGGCCCGTTGAGTGCGGCGCTCACGCAGCACGGGGAACCGGTCGTAGACGCCGTCCAGGGCAGCGGCGTAGCGCGACCGCTGCTTGCGTCTCAGCGTGTAGGCGCCGAGGCGGAGGTTCTCCTCGACGGTGAGGTTCGCGAAGACCTGGCGCCCTTGGGGGACGTGACCCAGACCCATCTCGACCCGGGTCTCCGCGTCCAGTCGTGTGATGTCCACGCCGTCGAACACGATCGGGCCCGAGCGCGCCGGGACGAGGCCGGCGACGGTCTTCATGGTCACCGACTTGCCGGCCCCATTGAGGCCGAAGACACCGGCGATCTCACCCGGCTCGACGGACATGGTCACGCCGTGCAGGACCGTGACCGCCCCGAAGCCGGCGGTGACGTCGTGCAGCTCGAGCATGCTCACTGGTGCACCACCTCGCCGAGGTAGGCGCGGACGACCTCGGGCCGCTGGACCACATCCAGCGGCTCACCGTTGGCGATGACCCGTCCGGCGTCCATGACGTAGAGCTCGTCGGCGGTGCCGAGGACGAGCGGGACGTTGTGCTCGATGAGGAGCACCGTGCGGTCGAGCTTGTCGCGAACGTCGATCAAGGTTGCCGCCAGGTCCTCCGCCGCCGCGGGGCTCATCCCGGCGCTCGGCTCGTCGAGCATGACCAGCTCGGGACTGGTCACCAGGCAGCAGCCGATCTCGACGATGCGCTGCTGGCCGTGGCTGAGCCGCCCGACCGCGGTGTCGCGGAAACGACCGAAACCGAGACCGTCGAGGCTCTGGTCGGCCCGGGTGCGCAGCTCTCGCTCCCACCGGCGCGACCCGACGGTCGTCAGCGCCGAGAGGACGCCGTAGGGCGCCGCGAGGTGCTGAGCCATCAGCAGGTTTTCATAGACCGACTGGTCCTTCGCGAGCCCGATCAGCTGGAACGTGCGGCCCATGCCGCGGGCCGCCCGCTGATGGGGCGGCCGCGACGAGACGTCCTCGCCGAGGAAGTGGACCGTGCCGCTGTCCGCGGCAAGCGCCCCGCTGATGACGTTGAACATCGTGGTCTTGCCGGCACCGTTCGGGCCCATGAGCGCCACGATGGTGCCCCGATCGACCCGCAGGCCGGCGCCGTCGACGGCCTGCAGCCCACCGAAGCGGACGCTGACGTCACGAGCCTCCAGAACAGCGGTGCCCGGCTGGGTGCGGCGCGGGGCGGGCATGCCCGCGGGTCGACCGAGATCGGGCAGGTTGGGCCGAGTCGGCGGAAGCGGTGGCTCGCCGCCGGCCCGCATCCTCCGGTGCTCCGCGGCGTCGCGGAAGGCGCCGGCAAACCCGCGTGGCTGGAAGGCCACCGTGACAAGCAGCAGTCCCGCGTTGATGATCTGGTCCCAGCCGCGGATCCCTTCGCCGAAGACGGCGATGAGAAGCGAGGGGTAGATCCCCGTGAGCAAGGCAGCGATGACGATGCCGGTGCGGCTGCCCAGTCCGCCGAGCACCACGATGACGAGCAGCGCGAGTGAGTGCGTGTAGTCGAAGGTCCCGCCCGTCACCGTGCCGTAGGTGATCCCGTCGAGGCAGCCGGCCACGCCGGCGATCGCGCCGGACAGCGTGAAGGCGATGAGCTTGTGCTTCGCCACGTCCACGCCGAAGGAGGCGGCGACCGACTCATCCGACTTCAGCACCTGGAAGGCCCGGCCGAGGCGGCTGCGCACCAGGTTGACGTCCATCTGCAGCAGGAGCACCAGCAGCACCAGGCCGATGGCCAGGGCGTCGACAGCCGTACTCAGTGCACGCGTCCCGAGGTAGGGCGGCGGGATCACCTTGCCGGCAGAGCCGCCGCCGATCCGGGTGACCGTGAACAGCGACTCAGACGCCGCGTAGGCCACGGCGATGGTGACGACGGCGAGGTAGAGCCCGCGCAACCGCAGCGCCGGCAGCCCGACGAGGAAGGCGATCAGCGCACCGGCAGCCGCTGCTGCGACGAGCCCGGCGAACCACGGCAGCCGAAGGTCGTGCACGCCCGTGACGAGGCCGGTGGTGAAGGCCCCGACGCCCACGAAGGCGAACTGGCCGAGCGAGATCTGGCCCGCATAGCCGAGCAGCACGTTGAGTGACAACCCGGCGATCGCGAAGACGCAGGACTCGGCCAGCAGCAGTGCGTGCGGCTCGTTCAGCAGCACCGTCCTCGCGGCCAGGCCGGGTAGCAGCGCCGCCGCGAGCAGGGCGAAGGGCAGGATCGGTACGCGCAGCCGGCTGGTCCGGCTCAGCGGCAGGGTCACGGCAGTCACGCCACGGCCTCCCTCGGCGGATTGAGCCTTCGGCGCAGCTGCGGGAGAAAGGAGCGTCCGAGCAGAGCGACCAGGAGCAGCACCAGCGTCACGTCGAAGTCGAGACCGCCGACGTCGACCCTGACGTAGCGGATCACGAACGCCTGGACGAGGCCGAGGACGGTCGCTCCCCAGACCGCGCCCGGCAGGCTGTCGAGGCCGCCGATGACGGCGGCGGCGAGACCGCCGAGGTAGAGCCGGCTCGCGTACCCGGGGCTGATGACCCCGATCGTCGGCTCGACGAGGAGCGCCGCGATCGCGGCCAGCGCGAAGGAGCCGGCCCACAAGGTCATGCGAACCCGGCTCACCCGCACGCCGACCAACCTGGTGGCGGTCGGGTCGTCGGCCGCGGCCAGGATGGCCAGCCCGAAGTCGGTCCGGCGCAGGAAGGCCTGCAGTCCGAAGCCGAGCAGTGCCGCGACCACGATCGCAGCGATCTGCACCGGGCTCACGATGAGACCGTCGACATTGACCCCTCCGTGCACCGGGGGCTTGAGCTGTTTCGGGCTGCCGCCGAAGTGGTTGAGCTCGACGGCCAGGATCGTCGCCGCCAGTGCCACGGTGAGGATCGACGTGACGACCGGGTCGGCGTCGACCGAGCGACGCACGAGGGCGAACTCGAACAGCGCTCCTGCCCCGGCTGCGACCGCCACGGCGATGAGTGCCCCCACACCCCACGACAGGCCGTGGTCGGTGACGAGGAACGCCGTCACATAGAGCGCCGCCGTACCGATCTCACCGCCGGCAAAGGTCAAGACCTTGGTGCCTCGGTAGACGAGAACGACACCGAGGGCGAACAGGGCGTAGATGCCGGCGGAGATGAGGCCGAGCGCGATGACCTGGATCACGCGGACCCCACACACTGCTTGGTCTCGCGCCAGTTGACCTTGCCGGAAGGGCTGTTGTAGGTCTGCATGAAGGTGAGGTACTGCCCACCGTGGTGGTGGTCGCCGTGCACGAAGTCCACGGGGCATCCGCTCGAGATCGGCACCTTGTCGTAGTGCTGGAGGACTTCGACGAAGCGGTTGCGTGTGCAGTCCTTTCCGCACAGCAGCAGTTGCTTGTACAGCGCCTTCTGCGCGACCCAGTTGAGGAACAGCAGGTCCCCCGCGATTCCCTTGAGATCGGGGCCGTTCGAGCCGCCGTCGTACTTCGCGTACTGCGCCTCGAACTGCTTCATGTCATCGGCATAGGCAGCGAAGGACCCCGCGTAGTCGCCATAGCTGAAGGCGGGGTACATCGCCACGCCGTCCATCGGCGGGTTCATCGCGTCGCTGCCCAGGGTCTGGCTCGTCAGGTTGAACGGGAAGACCATGAGGTTCGGCGACCAGGCCTGCGCCTTCATCTGCTCGACGACCTCGGTGGACTCCAGGGCGTTGAGCCAGATCCAGACGACCTGGGCGCCGTGGTTGCGCAGGTTGGTGATCTGGCTGGTGTAGTTGCCCGCGTTGACGGCCGCCTTCTCCTGGTCGACCACGTTGAGGCCGTTGGCCTTGGCCATCGCCATGAAGGCGGTGACGCCGGGCTCCCAGTCGGGACTGTCCCGCTTGAGGATGCCGATCTTCTTGCCCTTGAACTTCGACAGCGCGAGCTGGGCGAACGCCTCTCCCGTGCGCTCCACGGTCGGCAGCTCGCTGAAGGAGTACTTGAGTCCCTCCGAACCGTTGATCGTCGCCGTGTGGTGCAGGTAGAGGGTGTGGGTCTTCTCCGCGTCGTTGCGCACGGTCGGTATCTGGTCGAAGCCGATGCCACCCAGCATCATGAACGGCTTCTTGGCGATGCACTGGGTCGCCGCGGTGTGGGCGTCGGCCGCCGTGTAGTTGTCGTTGAAGTAGTCGACGGCGACCTTGCGGCCGAAGATCCCGTGCTGCTCGGTGTTGATCGCCGTCCAGAACACGTTGAGGTCCTGCACGCGGGTCTTGAAGGCCTTGGCGTAGGTCAGCGCAGCGTGGCCGCACATGTAGAGCGACGTCGGCGTGATGCCGAGCCGGTCCTCGGCCGGGGTGAACAGGTGCACCGAGCTGGTGTCGACAGGAGTGCCGGTCGTCCCGCTCGTCGCCCCAGCCTGACCGGACGTCGCGCCTCCCCCGGAGCCGGTCGACGCGATCGGGCCCGCGGTCGAGCCGCCGGTGCCGGCGCCGCCGGGGGTGGTGCCACCCGTCGCCGACGTCCCGGGCGCGGTGCCGCCGCCGCCCCCTCCGCTGGTGACGACAGGCTGGGGGCTGTTCTCGAGAGCGGTGGGGGCGGCGGGAGCGGAGGAGCAGGCGGTCAGGACCAGGCCGCACAGGCCGATTCCCGCGGCGACGCGTCGGTGCAACATGGCTGTGAAGTACGCCACAGCCAGGGCGTCTTCCTGCACAGCGACCTGGTGAATCTCACAAGCATTTCTTGTGAGATCCCCAAAGTCCCCCGCGTCACCCCACGCCGGAGATCAACAGGGGAACGCGCGGCCGGCACGCCAGGGTGTCGGCCGCGCGAGGTCCTGCTGATCACCGGCCGGGCGGCGACGGTGGGGGCTAGTAGCGGTAGTGGTCCGGCTTGTAGGGGCCCTCGACGTCGACGCCGATGTATTCGGCCTGCTCCTTGCGCAGCTCGGTGAGCCGGACCCCCAGCGCGTCGAGGTGCAGGCGCGCGACCTTCTCGTCGAGGTGCTTGGGGAGTACGTAGACGCCGAGCGGGTAGCTGTCGAGCTTGGTGTAGAGCTCGATCTGGGCGAGCACCTGGTTCGTGAACGAGTTGCTCATCACGAACGACGGGTGGCCGGTCGCGTTGCCGAGGTTGAGCAGCCGGCCCTCCGACAGCAAGATGATCGAGTGGCCGTCGGCGAACCTCCACTCGTCGACCTGCGGCTTGATGTTGATGCGCTCGATGCCAGGGGTCTTGGTCAGGCCGGCGACGTCGATCTCGTTGTCGAAGTGGCCGATGTTGCCGACGATCGCCTGGTGCTTCATCTTGGCCATGTCGGCGGCCATGATGATGTCCTTGTTGCCGGTCGTCGTGATGAAGACGTCCGCTGACCCGATCACGTCGTCGAGCCGCGCGACCTGGTAGCCCTGCATCGACGCCTGGAGCGCGCATATCGGGTCGATCTCGGTGACGATGACGCGGGCGCCCTGAGCGCGCAGCGACTCGGCCGAGCCCTTGCCGACGTCGCCGAACCCGCAGACGACCGCGGTCTTGCCGGCGAGCATGACGTCGGTGGCGCGGTTGATGCCGTCGACCAAGGAGTGCCGGCAGCCGTAGAGGTTGTCGAACTTGCTCTTCGTCACGGAGTCGTTGACGTTGATGGCCGGGAACAGCAGCGTGCCGGCCT
>JAWWOJ010000419.1:0-6252 GCA_033851885.1 Frankiales bacterium
CGGCGCCCGACCGGGCCTGATAGCGGGCCAGGTCGCGCAGCGCGAGGCGGACAGCCGCCGGGGCTCGGCCGGCGAGGGCTGCCAGTGCCGTGATGCCCAGCGGTGCCAACGCCAGCATGCCCGCCGTGGTCGCCAGGACGCCGGTCACGATCAGCGCCTTGTGCGTGGTGTCGGCCAGGATCAGCGCACCCAACCCCGCCGCTGCCAGCACGATGCCGAGCAGCGCGAACCGGTGCACGGGCTGCGGTGGCGCGGGGCGACCTGCCAGCGCCTCGACGATCGGACGCCTGGCCGCGGCCCGGGCAGGCCACCAGGAGGCGGCGAGCGCAGCCAGGGTCGCCAGGACCGCGCCGGCGATCACTGCCCACCACGGAAGGTCGAAGGGGTCGTACCGGTGCCCGACAACCTGCTCGAACGCTGGCGTCAGCGCCAACCACAGCGCGATTCCTAACCCCGCTCCAGCTGTCGCGCCCACCGTGCCGACGGCTGCGCCGTTGGCCAGCATGACCCGGCGCACCTGCCGGTCGGTGGCACCGATTGCGCCGATCATGCCGAGCGAACGCAACCTGCGTTGGGCCAGCACAGTGAACCCGGCGACGGCGAGCAGCCCGATGAAGGTGAGCCCGATCGTGGCGAGCAGCAGTACGACGAGGGCCTGGTCACGCTGCTGCTGCGCCGAGCCGGCACCCGACGTCATGATTGCCTGCACGGTCCCGGAGCCGGCCGGTAGCTGGAAGCCAATCACCTGCCCGTCGCTGGCGTGGAACAGCAGCGTCAGGCTGGACGGGGAGCCGATCTGACCGGGCGCCACCAGACCGAACGCGTCCTCCAGGTCCTTGGGGTTCTCGACGATCCCGACGACCCGCAGCGCCCGGCCGCTGACCGACCAGCTCGAGCCGATCGTCAGGTTGAACGTCGTCGCGACCCTCCGGGTCACCGCGGCCTGGCCGGCGCCGACCGGGTAGCTGCCCGAGACGAGATGGAGCATCGGGCTGCCGAACGTGCCGTGCGGGTCCTGGGCACGCAGATCCACCGGGGTGATGGATCCCGGCACCGGCACCGCCTCGTGGAGGATCGCCTCGACGGTCCCGAAGCGCTGCCGCACCGCGGCCACGTCGACGGCGACGCCGTTCGCTCCCGGAGCGCCGATCTCGATCCGCGCGTCGGCGGTACCGAAGACGCCCTTCACGGTGCCCTGGGCGTTGACGACGAGCCCGAGCCCGACGGTGGTGGCCGCCACCGCGACGGTGAGCAGACTGAGGATCAAGAGCTGCTGGCGCCACTCGCGGCGCAGCAGCCGCCAGGCCCAGCGGCGGATCGCGCGGCGAGCCGGCGCCCCACCACGGCTCGGTGCAGGCTCGGCGACGGGCGGTGGCGGTGGCGCCAGGGTGGTGCTCATCGGGCCGGATCGACATCCAGCAGCGACTCCGGTCCCTGCACTGGGGCGGTCTGATCAACGATCTGCCCGTCATGCAAGAAGATCACCCGGTCGGCCCAGGACGCCAGCTGCGCGTCATGGGTGACCACGACGCCAGCGACGCCGCCCTGGCAGGTCTCGCGGACCAGCCGCATCACCGCTTCGCCGTTGACCGAGTCCAGCGCTCCCGACGGTTCGTCGGCCATCAGCAGGTGACGTTCGCCCACCACGGCGCGGGCGATCGCGACGCGCTGCCGCTCGCCACCGGAAAGCTGGTCCGGGAATCGGTCCGCACGTTCGCTCAGCCCAAGCCGGTCCAAGACGGTCAGCGCCGCAGGCCGGGCGCGTCGCACCGGGACCCCGTCCAGCTCCAGAGGTAGTGACACGTTCTCCGCCGCGGTCAGCCCGGCGAGCAGGTTGAAATCCTGAAAGACATACCCGATCGCGCGGCGGCGCAGCGCGGCTCGCTGGTTACGGGACAACGTCGACAGGTCCATTCCACCCACGGTCACCTCCCCGCTGGAAGGCTCTTCCAGACTTCCGGCGATCGTGAGCAGTGTGCTCTTGCCGGAACCGCTCGGGCCCATCACGGCGACCAGCTCACCAGGCTCGACGGTCAGCGACACCCCCCGCAGCGCGTGAACCGCGGTGGCGCCGCTGCCATATGCCTTGCTGACCTTGGTGAGTTGAAGGGCGCTCATCGCCGAACCGCCGCCTTTCGGTTCGGGATCGGTTCGGGAGTCGACGGGTTGGCGACGGGTGTCGTCGTGGTGCGGGCGCGTCGTAGCCGGGCGTCGGCCGAGTCCAGCCAGCGAATCACCGAGTCGAGCCGAAACAGCTCGGCGTCCACAGCCAGAGCCAGGCTCAGCTCCCCCGCGCCGGCGTCTCGCTTGACGCGGGTCCATTCCTGCATCAGCTCCACGACATGACGTCGGTGCGTCTGAACCACGTCGTGGACATCCACGCCAGGGACCCGGGTCGAGACGAGCACCTTGATGACCAGCTCGTCGCGGGGCGGAGAACTCAGATCCGGCGGCGTCCGCAGCCACGCGTCCAGCTCAGTGCCGCCCTCAGCGGTGAGGCGGAAGGACTTCTGCGGTCCCACCTCCCCCTCGCCTTCGGACTCGATCAGACCGTCACGCTCGAGCCGTTGCAAGGTGGTGTAGACCTGACCCACATTGAGCGGCCAGACCTCACCAGTGCGCTCCTCAAACTCATGCCGCAACTGCAGCCCGTACTTCGGCCCCTCGGTCAACAACGCCAACAACGCGTGCCGGACGCTCATACGCCTTCACCCCTCGTTTGATACCCAGTATCTATACCAGGTATCCTGTGACCGGACAACGCATGAAGTACGAACAGCTGCTCAAGAAGAGGCGATGACGATGGCTAAGACCCACGGGACCAAGAAGGACGGCACGCCGATCACCGACGCGATGGTCGAGGCGCTCGCCGACGAGGCCGAGGCCGGGTACGACGACGCGGAGCTGCGCCGGCGGCAGGGCGGCCGTCCCTCGATGGGTACCGCGCCCGCCAGCGTCGAATCGGTCCGCCTCGACCCTGACCTCAAACGTGATCTGTTGCTGCGCGCCGCAGCCGAGGGCACCAGCGTGTCCGACGTGATCCGCCGCGCGTAGCGCGAGTACGTGCAAGCCAGCTGAGGCGCCAGGACGACACGCACGTTCGCGACCCGACGCCGATGCTGCATTCGCCCGCCGCTCGCTTCGCGGCATGTGCGGTCACTCGATTCTTCCCGAAATGCCATTTCCGACAGCACCTGACAACCCCGCCGCTGCTCTAGTCTCGCCGCATGGACGCGCCTCACGAGCAGCCCGCAGCCCTGCAGCCCGCGGTTCAGCAGCGGAGCATCGCGGTCCGCCCCTACAACGCGCGCATGGCCAAGCGCATGGCAAAGCGGGCGAACCTCCCTGAGAACGCGGTCGCGGTCGCGTTCACCTTCAACAATCTCTTCACGATGGTCGTGTTCGGGATCGTGGAGGACATCGCCAAGCTCATCCCCACGGTCGGGGGCCTCATCGAGATGGCGATCTCGTTGGCCAGCTTCTACTGGCATCGGGTCGTGCTCGTCACCGACAGACACGTCTACATCTATCGCGACCTGCCCTTCCATCGCCCCGGCAAGCAGCTCAACGCCTTCGAGCGCGGTCCGGGTCTGGTGGCGATCGGCAGCCCCAAGACCGGGTGGTGGTCGAAGTTCATCCGCCGCGGTCAGCTCACCTTCAGCGACGGGACGGTCGTCTACCACGGCATCCTGTGGATCAAGCGCGCCCGTTACGTCGCTCAAGAGGGCAACATCGCCCCGGGGCACTAGGACTTCTCGGCTTTCGGCAACCCAGCGGCGCTCGCTGATGATCGAGCGGTGCACCTCGCTTGCGGCCCCCCAGAGGCACCATCACCGCGGCATGAGGGGAGGTAGCGCAGCGCGGGGCTCATGACGGCCGCCCCTGGCGCCGCGCCCCTGGCGATGTGGGGGATCCGAGGGCCGGATCAACAACCCTCGTCAATGGCTTCCGGTGTGAGTTGATGGCGTTCAGTCGTGGGCTACCCACCCCGGCGCCTCGAGGCGCACCGGCGCGTCTCCCACAAGAGCTGTCAGCTGATGTTCCAGGCGGGCGAGACCGGCGCTCCCGAGTTGCCGCCCCCACTGGCGTCGCAGTCGGTCGAGGACCGCGGCCCCTTGGCGCATGACCTCGTGGCCGAGCGGTGTGACGCGGATCTTCTTGCGGCGCGCATCGGCCGGGTCTTGCTCCCGGACGACGTACCCCCGGTCCAGCAGCGTCTCAATGGTGCGTGCGGCGCCTTGCTTGGTCACCGCCATCCGGCGCGCGAGCTCGGAGGCGTTGTCCGCGCCCGCGTCGATGGCCGTCATTGCGTAGTGGTGGCTGGCGCGTAGGTCCTCGTGGCCCCTTTCTTCCAGCTCGGAAATCACGGTGTCGATCAAGCGGCGGTAGCACCCCAGGAGGAGAAGCGCGAGGTCTGCTCCGGAGCCGGGCGCGACGCGAGCGGTCATGCGCACGAGCGTAGGGGAATGGTTGGACATCGACAACAATGTTGTCTATGGTTAGACAACCACGTTGTCTATTCTCCTGGAGGAACGATGTCAGCCAAGATGGCAGCTGCAACCGTTCGGGGGGGCGAGCACCACAACGTCCGCCTGAACGGCACTGAGCTGCACTACGTCTCCGCGGGGACCGAAGGGTCCCCGATCCTGCTCGTCCACGGGTTCCCCGAGTCGTGGTGGTCCTTCCACCGCGTCATTCCACTCCTTGCGCGGCGGCACCGAGTCTTCGCGGTTGACCTGCGAGGGTTCGGGGACTCGGGCAGCGACGACGGCGACTACGACAGCGCCACGTCCGCGGAAGACCTCCACCAGCTGATCGGCCACCTCAATGTCGGCCCGGTCCACATCACCGCGCAGGACATCAGCGGTGGGGTCGTGTTCCGGCTCGCTGCGACCCACCCCGACGACATTCTGAGCTTCACGGCGATCGAGATGGGCCTGGCCGGCTTTGGGCTGGAAGGCTTCGCCGACGTCGCACACGGCGGGCAGTGGCACATCGGTGCCCTCGCGACGCCGGGCATTCCGGAGATGCTGTTCACGGGCCGCGAGCACGAGCTGCTCGGGACTTGGGCCTTCCCCGCAATGACCAGGATGCAGGGCTCCATCACCAGCGCCGACGTCGACGAGTTCGCCCGCGGGTACGCCCGTCCCGGCGGCTGGCGTGGGGCCGTAGGCCTCTACCGTTCGATGCTGTCCGAAGGTGAGGCGATCAAGATGCTCGCCAGGTCGCGACCTCTGGCGGTGCCTGTTCTCGCGATCGGCGCGGGTGGCGGGCCCTTCACCGCGGCCACGATGGGCCAGGTGAGCTCGGCACCTGTCGAGTCGGTGCAACTTGACGGGGTCGGCCACTACGCGGCGCTCGAATCTCCGCGCGCTGTTGCCGAAGCGCTACTCGCGTTTCTGGCACGCGTCGACGCGACATAGACGTCCGCCCACGCGGTGGTCGGCCGGCCGTGCCCACACCCGTCCGCCCGCTCATCGGCATGAGGGAACCTGCGTCAGTCCCGGTCATACGGTCCCCTGCCTAGGCATTCGTCAGGTTGCACAGGAGTCCTGCGGATTGGCTGCGGTGAAGCGACGCCTCATCGCCTACAACCCCGCGCTTTACATCGAGCTGCCCAGCGGTCGCCGGCCCAGGGCCGTGGTCTGGAATGCCGACCGCACGGCCCAGTGGCGCACCTGGCGGGACCGGAAGCGTGAACTCACCGAAGCGCTGATCGTCGCCGAGCGGAAGCTTCGCCGCGTCCCTCGAGCCGCGGACCCAGAGCCGCTCGAGGCAGCCGTCCCACAGGCACGAGCAGCTCTCATCACCCACGCACGTTCCTGGACTTCGCCGGCCGTCGCCGTCTGGACACCGGCGCAGACGGGCGCGTTCCTCGACAGCATCGAAGGGCACCGGCTCTACGCGCTGTACCACCTCATCGCGTTCCGGGGCCTTCGCCGCGGCGAGGCCGTCGGGCTGCCGTGGACCAACGTCGACCTCGACAACGGCTTCCTCACCGTCAGCACCCAGATCGTGCAGCTCGGCTGGGCCACCGAGGTTGCCGCACCGAAGACCGACAGCGAGGGCGTCGTCGCCCTCGACCGCGCGACCGTCGAGGTGTTGCGCACCCACCGCGAAGAACAACAGCGGGAGGCCGACGCACACCCAACCGTCTGGCAGCACACGGGCCTGGTCTTCACCAGGGAAGACGGCACCGCGATCCATCCCGAACTTGTCAGCCGGACCTTCGATCGGCTCGTCCGCGACGCC
>JAWWOJ010000553.1:0-3724 GCA_033851885.1 Frankiales bacterium
AGAAGAAGCCGGTGCCGCGCACCTCCCGCACACAGCGGTGCGCCCCGGCTGCTGCCTGCAGGCGGGCCCGGAGCGAGTCCTCCCGCGCCAGCACGTTGTCGAGGACCTGCTCGTCGCGCATCGCTTCCACGTTGGCGACAGCGACAGCTGTCGCGACAGGGTGCGAACCGAAGGTCGCGCCGTGGATGAAGGTGCGCGACGGGGACGCGGCGATCGTGTCCATCACGTGCCCGCGCGCGAGCACGCCGCCGAGCGGCACGTAGGCGGAGGTCACCCCCTTGGCGAAGGTGATGAGGTCCGGCACCACGTCGAACCGGTCGCTGGCGAACCAGTGGCCCAGGCGGCCGAAGGCGTTGATCACCTCGTCCGCGCACAGGAGCACGCCATAGGTGTCGCAGATCCGCCGCAGCTCCTGCCAGTAGCCGTCAGGCGGCACGAGCGCGCCGCGGCCGTTCTGCACCGGCTCAGCGATGACCATCGACACGTTCTCCGGGCCGGCCTCGAGGATCAGCGCCTCGATGTCCGCGGCGGTGCCGTCCATGGTGTTGGGCGCGCGCAGCACGAAGTCACCGAGCATCGGGGCGTACGGCTCCTTGACCTTCGGTACACCGGTCGCGGCCAGGCCTCCGAGGGTGACCCCGTGGTAGGCCCAGTCGCGCGCGACCACCTTGGTGCGGGACGGTTCGCCGTTCGCCAGGTGGAACGTGCGGGCCAGCTTCAGTGCCGACTCGACGGCCTCGGTGCCGGAGTTCACGAAGAAGACGCGATCCAGGTCTCCCGGTGCGAGGGAGGCGATGAGCGACGCCGCTTCGAGCGCGGGCGGGTGCGCGTAGCCCCAGGTCGAGGTGAAGGCGAGCGTCTCCATCTGTTTCGCTGCGACGGCGGCGAGGTCGCTGCGGCCGTGGCCGAGGTTGACGCAGAACAGCCCGGAGAGGCCGTCGAGGTAGCGGGTGCCGTGCTCGTCCCATACCCACGGCCCCTCGCCGCGGACCAGCACGGGCACGTCAGGCGACTCCCAGGCCGTGTACGACGTGAAGTGCGGGATCAGCTGCTGGCGCGTGCTCATGAGGCCGACCGTACCGCCCGGTCAGAGTGCGAAACGGGGCCGTAATCTCAGCGTGCCAGCGCCTTCAGGGCTTCGTCGGCGTGCCGGTCCATCCTCGTCTCGGAGGTGATCACGTCGCTGATCACTCCGTCCGCGCCGATGACGAACGTCGCGCGCTTCACGGGCGTGAGCCTGCGCATCAGGGCACCGCGCTTCACGCCGTACGAGGTGGCGACCGCGCCACCGACGTCCGCGAGCAGCGGGTAGTCGAAGCCGTGCTTCGTCGAGAAGTCGTTCTGCTTGTCGACGTCGTCCACGCTGATCCCCAGGCGCTGAGCACCCGCTGCTTCGAACTCCGTCGCGAGGTCGCGGAAGTGGCAGGCCTCAGCGGTGCAGCCGGCCGTGTTCGCCGCTGGGTAGAAGAACAGCACGACCGGTCCGGTGGCGAGGTACGACGAGAGTGTTCGTTCGGCTCCCGTCTCGTCGGGGAGGGTGAAGTCAGGGGCCTTGTCGCCGGCCTTGAGGGTCATCGCAGTGCCTTCCGCTCGTCCAGCATGTCAGTCATGATCTGCTGCCACCCGGCAGCGCCGATCACCGGGTGGTCGCGCGACGCTCACAACAGGCGTGCCGGACGGCACCTCGGGTAGACCGTGCCCATCATGCGCGCCTTCACCTGTCCCACCTGCGCGCGGCTGGCGCCGTTCGAGGCCCTGGTCTGCCTCTACTGCGACACCTCGCTGGCGTTCGACTGGGACAACCGGACCCTGGCGTCGCCGGTCACGACCTCGTGCGGCAACCGCCTCGACCTCGGCTGCAACGGGCAGGCCCGTGAGGGTTGGTGCCCGAGCTGCCTGCTGACCCGGCGGCGGTCGGAGGCACCCGCCGTCCGGGACCGTCTCTCGCGCGCCGAGCAGGCCAAACGACGGCTGCTCTTCTCGCTCCTCGAGCTCGGCCTGCCGGTGCGCTCCTGGCGGGAGGGCGGGCTCGGCTTCGATTTCCTCGACAGCACGTCCTCCCCGGTCACGACCGGGCACGCCGACGGCATCATCACCCTTGACCTCGCGGAGGCCGACAGCGTTCACCGCGAGCAGACCCGAGTGCACCTCGACGAGGCCTACCGCACCGTTCTGGGCCACCTCCGGCACGAGGTGGGCCATTACTACGACGGCGTGCTCGTGCGAGACCGGTCCAGATACCGCGCGCTGTTCGGCGACGAGACTGCGTCCTACACCGACGCCCTGGAGCGGCACTACGAGCAGGGCCCGCCGACGGGCTGGGCGACCTCTTATGTCTCCGGCTACGCGACGATGCACCCCTACGAGGACTTCGCGGAGACCTTCGCCCACTACCTGCACCTGCGCGACACCCTGCAGACCGCCTCGTCGTGGGGCGTCAGCGTCGCCGGCCCGGAGGCAGCTGACCAGGCGCCGCTCGCGTCCTTCCCCGTGCTGGCCTCCGACGACCTGCGCGGCCTCATCGACACCTGGCTGCCGCTGACCTACGCCTTGAACGCCCTCAACCGCAGCATGGGCGAGGACGACCTGTACCCCTTCGTGCTGACGCCGCCTGTTCTCGACAAGCTCGCCTTCGTGTACGACCTGGTGTAGTGCTCGCGGGACCTGCCCTTGGTTGGATGGCTCATGCCGCTGCTCTCCTGGTCGCACGTCGGGGTCTGCTGCTCGGACCTGGAGCGGTCGACCGCGTTCTACGAGCAGGTGCTCGGGTTCACACAGCTGTTCACCGTGGAGCTGGGGCCCGAGGTCGCCGCCACCATGGAGGTGGAGGGCCGGTTCCTGTCGCGGATGCTGCGCCGCGGCGATATGCGACTGGAGCTTCTCCAGTGGCTGCACCCCGCAGCGACGGGAGACGGCGCCCGCCGGTCCATGCTCGGTCTGGGCCTGACGCACCTGGCGTTCCGGGTCACCTCGGTCGAGGAGCTCGACGAGGTGGTGGAAAGGGCCGGCGGGGCCGCGCACCCGGTCACCAAGTCGGTCCTGGACGGCGGCGTCGAGCTCGTCTATGTGACCGATCCCGACGGTGTCCGCATCGAGCTCATGTCCGGCACCCCCGACTTCGCCCAGCCGTCAGGCTGAGGCGCAGGCCTCGAGGAGCTTGTCCGCGAGCTCGGGCCGGCAGATGAGCAGGTCGGGCAGCAGGACGTCGGCCTGGTTGTAGACGAGCGGCGAGCCATCGATGCGCGTGCAGTGCAGACCGGCCGCGAGGGCCACCCCGACCGGCGCGGCGGAGTCCCACTCGTACTGACCGCCCGCGTGCACGTAGGCGTCGGCGTCGCCCTTGACGACGGCAAGGACCTTGGCGCCGGCCGAGCCCATCGGCACGAGCTCGGCTCCGATCGCGTCCGCGCACCGCTGTGCGACGGCCGGTGGGCGGGACCGGCTGACGACGAGCCGCGGCCTGCCGCTGTGGGCCGGTCGGGGCTGTGGGTCTGCCGTCGTGCGCACGCCGTCGGTCATCGCGACCGCGGCGATGTCAGGCGAGCCGTCGAGGCAGAGCGCGACGTGCACGGCGAAGTCGTCGCGCCCTTCGCCGTACTCCCGGGTGCCGTCGAGCGGGTCGACCACCCAGACCCGGCTCTGGGTGAGGCGGGAGGGGTTGTCCCTCTCCTCCTCGGACAGCACGCCGTCATCCGGGCGGGCTTCCGCCAGCGCCCGCACGAGG
>JAWWOJ010000579.1:0-2662 GCA_033851885.1 Frankiales bacterium
ACGGCGACGGTGTAGGGACCTGCGATCGACTTTCCCGTGTACGGCGGCGCGAAGGCCTCCTTGGCGGGGATGCTGTTCACGAGGAAGGCCGTGACGACCAGGACCACGACGCCGAGGGCGGCCTCGATGCCGACGCTGCGGCGCAGTCCGGCGACGTCGTCGCCTCCGGGTGCTTCGGGTGGCGCGGCGGTCTCGGTCGCCGCGGCCACGACCGGCCGGGTGTAGTGCGACCTCACGTAGGCGCGTCCGACGAGGGCGAACAGCAGCATCAGCCCCACGAGGGCGTACTTCGAGACGAGCAGCAGCCCGTACCGCGTGCTGAACAAGGCACCGACCTCGCCCACCTCGCGGATCGTCGCAAAGACCCCTGTGGCGACGAGCAGCACCACCGACCAGAAGGCGAGCCGTGACCAGCCGGGCAGCAGCGCCGCCTGCTCGTCCTCGGTCCACGAGCGCAGCCCCCGCCTCAGGACGACGAGCCCACCGACCCAGGCGCTGACGAACACCAGGTGGGCGGTGTCGAACACGTCGGTCCACGGTTCCCACGAGCCGACGCCGGCATGCCCGGCCGCTGACCAGGTCATCGCCGTCACCAGGCCCAGGACGGCGAAGAGCCCCGCCGAGGCTCGGCCGACGCGCTTGCCGACGGCGAGCACGGCGATGGCTGCCAGGGCAGCGACGGCGATCCGGGTCGAGGTGGCTTCGCCGTACTTCGTCTTCATGACCGCGGACAGCAGGCTGCTGTCGAAGGTCTTGCCGAGTCCGTCCCCGGCCGCATACGGCCCCTCGAGGAACAGCGCGAGGGCTGCCATGACGGACTCGACGAGGGCAGCACCGAACAGCATCTTCCGCAGTCTCGGCACACCCGCGGGCCAGAGCAGCAGGCAGAAGATCGCGCCGCCGAGGAAGACGAGCAACGCGGCAAACCCGAGGAAGCGGGTCGTGCCGAGAGCGATGCTGGGCCCGCGGGGGGCCGCATTCAGCGACGTGAGGTTCCCTCGTCCGACCCGCGCGGCGAGGTCACCACTTGCCTTGCCGACGCTGAACGTGAAGGCGCCGGACACCGGGTGGCTGTCGGCAGAGACCACCCTCCACAGCACGACGTACGAGCCTTGCGTGAGACCGCGGCTCAGGGGGATGTGCACCACCGAGCCGCCCCCGCTGAGGAAGGGCACGCCGTTGTCGACCCGCGTGCCGTCGGCGGTCTCGACCTTGAGCTGGCCGAGCCCGATGGACACGGCCTCCCCGTAGGTGAGGGTGACCTCCGTCGGGGCGCTGTCGAGGATCTGCGAGTCCTGTGGGGTGGTCTTCAGCAGCGCCGCGTGGGCGAGTGCCTCGGGAGCGGTCAGGCCCAGGAGGACCAGCGCCGACAGCAGCGCTGCCACCAGGGCGCCCGCGCGGCGCAGGCTCATGACTCAACTCTTCTGCTGCGGCCGCTGCGCACCAGCGCCCCGAGGGCGAGCAGCGCCGCGAGAACCGCGACGGCCAGCCCCGCGCCGCCAAGAGCCTTCGCGGTGCTGTCGTCACTGGCGGTCTTCGTCGCGACGGGCGCCGCGGATGCGGTGACGCTGACCTGGGGAGAGGCCGTCGTGGTCGGCGTGGGCGGCGTCCCGAACGTGAGCACGGGAGCCGGGTGCTCGGCCGAGGCGCCGGTCTCGATCCAGCGGACGACGGTGCCGTCCTTGTAGGTCTGCACGGCCTTGAACGTGATGCTGGCCGTCTCCGGCAGGTGGCCGGCAGCGAGGGTGAAGTCGTCGTACCCGCCGACCGGGATGCCGCCGGCGGTGGCGGTCCAGACCACATCGACCACGGCGGTGGTGATGTCACCGTCGTCGGTCTTGATCGGCGTCGCGAGCTTCGTGCTCTTGACGGTGAACGTCCAGCCGGGCTTGGCCTCGGCATAGACGCCGGCGATCGGCTTGTCGGCTGGCAGCGCGATCTCGACCTTCGTCGTCGGCGCCGGCTCCTCATCGGGCACGCGGAACACGATCTCCGCGTCGTCGCCGCCCGGGGTCGCGTCGCCGCTGTGCACGGTGACGTGGGCGGAGGCGGGCAGGGCGAGCAGGATCACGGCAGCGGCCGTGACGGGCAGGGCAAAGTGCTTGGTACGCAAGGGAACTCCTGGTCTGGAGGGGCTACGGATGACTACTGCACGGAGGCGAGTAGCACCGGAGGTCCGCGCCGCGGCGGCTGCGCAGCGACCCAGGAAGTGCGAGGTGCGTCGATGACGAGAACAGGAGCGGTACGGCGCACCGGTGCAGGCACCGTGGGCAGCGCCAGCCGACGTCCGAGCCGGAGCGCCTTCGCGCCGGCGCGCACGATCGCATCGGCGGTCCAGAGGCCTGCGTCGGCGCGGCCGAGCAGCACGCTGGTGAGCACGACCGCAGCGCCGTGGCTCACCTGCATGGTCGGCGTGAACCCGACCAGCAGGTGCGACACCCACGAGGCGCGGCCGGACGTGACGTCGGTGCACATCGCCTCGAGCAGCAGGTGTGTCACGACCTGCGCCGTGAGCACCCAGGCGGCGAACGCGGGAACCCGACGGCGCGACCCGAGCAGCGCCACCGCTGCGGGCCAGCAGACGCCCGCCGCCACGAGCAGCGCGAAGACGCTGTCGCAGCCGTCGTCGAGGGTGCACGGGCGGGTCGTCCAGCTCACGAGC
>JAWWOJ010000017.1:0-8109 GCA_033851885.1 Frankiales bacterium
GTCACGGCCCGGTTGGCGAGCGAGTGACGGAGACCCGCGGTCAGCGCGCCGCTTTCGGCGGCCACAGACGCATCGCCGCGAAGGCCCGGAGGGGGGTCAACTTCACGCTGCGTCAGATCGCGCGACCGGTGCGCAGGGAGGAGGTGACAGCCCTGTCCTTCTACCCTCCGGTGCGCACCCCGGCAGAGCTCGCGGACCTCGTCGCCCGGATCAACTGGTACCTGCCCGGCGTGGACGTCCCCGTCTACGTCTCCGGAGCAGCCGGCCTGACCGTGCGGCCGGAGGACGCCCCGCACATGGATCCCGCGCTGGTGCACACCGAGCGGCTCACGGCGACCGAGCCGACGGGACCGGGGGTGCGTTATGTCCTGCACCGCACCCAGCCACGGACGTTGCTGGCGAACCTGGCCAGGCTGCGCCGGACCACGGTCGCCGATGCCTACCTGTCCTACACCTAGGAGCACGGCTACCGGCGGCTCCGCGAGGCGCTGAGTTCCGTCCCCGTGCCCGACCCGCGGACGTCGGTGGAGACGCTGCTGCAGCGACGGGTCGAGGGCGGGACCGTGCTGGTGCTCGGCACCGGGCCGAGCGCGACCGAGCTCGACGACGCGACCATCGCGCGGGCCGACGTGCGCATCACCTGCAACTCCGCCGTGCGCAACGAGGCCCTCATCGAGCGCTTGCAGCCCTCCGCCCTCTGTTTCGCCGACCCCGTCTTCCACTTTGGGCCCAGCACCTACGCCGCGGCCTTCCGCCAGGACATGCTGCGGGCAACGGAGAGCACGGATGCGCTCGTGGTCATCCCCGCCAACTTCCTCCAGCTCCTGCTCGGCCACCATCCCGAGCTCCACGACCGGGTCGTCGGACTGGCGCTGGACGGCGACGACTGGGACTGGCCCACTCCTGAGCGGCCCGAGGTGAGGCCCTCAGGCAACGTCCTGACCGAGATGATGATGCCTGTTGCGCTGGCCCTGGCAGACAGGGTGCTGATCGCCGGCTGCGACGGCCGACAGCCCCACGAGAGCTACTTCTGGCAGCACAACCCCGCTGTCCAGTACGACCCCGTCCTCATGGGTGCCGTCTTCGAGGCACATCCCTCCTTCTTCCAAGGTCGGAGCTACGCCGACTACTACGACCATCACTGCCGTCAGCTCGAGGACTTCTGCGCCTCTGCAGAGCGCAGGGGCAAGGCCTTCGAGGGCGTGACGCCCAGCTACATCCCCGCGCTGCGAGGGCGGGGCGCGCCGCCTTTCCCCTGAGCTCAGCTCGTGGAGACTGCCAGCTGTACCGCGGCCCTCACCGACGCACCGAACAACTGTGCGTTCCAGTACTCCTCGGCGTAGGCACGGCCGCGCTGGCCCATCGTCGTCCGCGATCGTGGGTCGGACATGAGGCCGACCAGCGCGTCTCGCCAGCCCTGCACGTCGTTCGCCTCGACCAGCACGCCGCATCCGATCGCCTCGATGTCGAGGTCGAGGTAGGGGCTCCGTGTCATGACGATCGGCTTTCCGAGCGCGAGCGCATGGTTGAGCTCGGAGAGCCCCGTGAGCCGCTCAGGGTCGCGGACCGAGATGGCCATCACCGAGCAGGACTGGGCATCCTGCAAAGGCACGACATGCGGAAAGCTCGCCCGGCCCGCCGCCCGGGGATCGACGAACTCCACGTTCGTGGCGGGCGGCACGTCGGACGGCTGTGCCCCGTAGATGCGGCCGTGGAGGTCGGTGCCTGCCAAGGCCCTTGCGAGGGTGACGTTGTCGCGGTTGGACTTCCCCGTCGACAAGACCACCCCGTCCTCGGGACGGCTCACGTACAGCGGTGAGGACAGGTCCGGTCCCCAGGGGGCGAACGGGGTCAGCTCAGGCGCTCTTCCGTGGCGACGGCAGAGCTCGTCCTGGGTGCGGCGAGACAGGCACATCGCCACCGAGATGGCGCGATAGGCGACCCGGTCGACGCGGTTCTGGCGCACCTCGGGGTGGCACAGCGTCAGCAACGGATTCCGCAGGAGGCGTCCTGCCCTCGCAAAGGCCAGGCCGTGCAGGCTCCCTGCGTCGAAGGAGTAGAGGACCGAGCCGGGGCGGCGCAGGGCCAGGGTGCTGCGCTCCTGGTGGAGGTCCCCCAGCCCGAAGCGCATCCGCGTCGACAGCTCCTTGGCCCGGGAGTGCCGACCCCAGGACGCCACCTCGACGTCGTACCCGGCGCGGCCGAGGTCGTCGGTCCCCCAGAGGTATTGGCCGGGCATCCGTGCTGCCGCGACCTCCTCGCGGGCCTCCGCCAGCGGGTTGTACCCGGCGACGACGACGTGGCCTGACGCCTTGTCCATCACTCCACCTCAACGCGGCCGGGGCGCGGGGCTCGCGATGCGCGCGAGCGACGGCAACCTGCCCTGCACTCCGGGTTCAGCCACGAACAGCCCGCCGGCCTCCGACCGGTCGGTGTCGCGGCGAGCCGTCGTGATGACCAGCTGATCGAGCTGCGGCCCGGCGAACGCGCACGACGTGACGTGGGCGGCCGGCACCTCGACGCGGGCAGTCTCGCGACCAGCGGTGTCATATCGACGCACAGACCCGCCGCCCCACACCGCGACCCACACGCCGCCGTCAGCGTCCATGCACAAGCCGTCGGGCTCTTCGTCGTCGTCGAAGCGCACGACGGGCCGGCGCGCCGACACGTGACCTGTCGCTGGATCGACCGTGAGACGGTCGACCGTCCGCGCACCCGAGTCGACGAACCACATCGAGGTCCCGTCCTCGGTGAAGGCGATGCCGTTTCCCACGGTCACGCTGCTGATCGCCTCGTGCGCCGAGCCGTCAAGGTCGAGGCGCCAGAGCGAGCCGGTAGGCCGATCGCAGCTCCGGGCCACGGTGCTGCCCCACACCCGACCGGAGGGATCCACCTCCCCGTCGTTCATCCGGTGGTCCGAGCGGTTCTCGACGAGCGCGAGCATGGCCAGCGTGCCGTCGTCGGACAGGCGCGCGAAGCCGGTGGCCACGCCGGCGAGGAGACTCCCATCCGCGTGCAGGGCAAGGAAACCCGGTGTCTGCTGCAGCGGCACGACGGGGAGCGCCCCCTCCTCGAACGACCACCGGTGCCAGGTCGCGCCATCGATGTCGACCCAGTGGACGAGCTCGCGGTAGGCATCCCACAGCGGTCCCTCACCCAGGCGGGCACGCGCGGGGTCGAGCAGCCGCGCCCTCACCCCGCATGCACCTCGAGAAGGCGCCGCGCGACGACCGCCCAGTCCCGCTCCGCGACGGCCGGGTCCGGGCCGCTGGGTCGGGGGCGGTCGAGTGCTGCTCGGGTCGCGGCGACGAACTGCTCCCTCCCAGCTTCGACGAGCCGCTCGCTCGTCACCGAGCGGGCAACGGGCGTGGTCACGACGCGCAGCCCGGCCGCGAGGTACTCGAGGACCTTCATCGGGTCCATGCTCGCAGTCAGGGGATCGACGACGTGCGGCACCAGACCGACCGCGGCCCGCTGGAGCAAGCCGGGCACCAGCGCCACGTCGACGCGCCCCAGCCAGAGCGCGCCCGAGTCGGCCAGCCGATCCGCGGCGGTCCCCGAGGCCGGTCCCGCGACGACGACCGGTACGCCGGCATGCGTGAGCGACTCGAGGAGGTCGAGGTCGAAGCGCTGCTGGATCACCCCGACATACACCGCGAACGGACCGTCGGGCAGGCCGTCCGGAGCCGGCTGGGGGCGGCGGTAGGCGTTGAGGTCGACGCCGTTCGGCACCGTGACAGCGAGCACCCCGAAGTCCTTCTCGAGCGTCGCCGACAGATGCTGCGACACGCTGCTGCACGACAGCCTCGTCGAGAGCCGTGCGTAGCCGTGATGGACGTGGGCTCGCAGGTGCTGCACGCCTGGCAGCACCCGCCAGTCATCGACGGCGTCGAAGCCGCGATGGCCGGCCCCCAGGTGCTCGAGCAGCGACACGGAGAGCGGCGTCGCCGCGACGGCGATGCGCGGCGCCTGCGCCGGCCCGAGGAGCTCGCGCACCGCCTGCCCTGTGCGACGCCAGACCCACCCGGCGCCGAGGCTCGTCGCCCGGTGCAACGGCACGTGCACCTCGACCAGCTCGCAGCCCTCGATCCAGGACGGTCGGGAGACGGCCAGCTCGCTGCTGAGCAGGCGTCGCGGGGACAGTCGCGGGAAGTCCACCGCGACGAGCCGCCGGATGCGTCGCTCCGCGGCCCAGGCCTGCAGCACGTACCGCCACCGCGTTCCCTGGGTCTCCAGCTGCGCGAAGGACGTTCCCAGCAGGACCACCACCTCGAGGGCGTCATCCTCAGCGCTGGTTCCGGGCACTCTGACATCCTCACGGCCATGCCCTCGACAGTCGATGTGTCACGCGTGGGCGCCGTCATCGTGACGTATGCCTCCGCCCATCACATCGAGGGCTGCCTCGATGCGCTGTCAGGCGCTGGTCTCGGCGCGATCGTGGTGGTCGACAACGACTCCCCGGACGACACCGTCGACGTCGTCCGACGTCGGCACGACGCCGGCTTGGTGCTCGTCCAGCAGGACAACGTCGGCTTTGGCGGCGGCTGCAACCGGGGCATGCGTTCCCTCCCGGACTCCTGCGACCTCGTCCTGTTCTGCAACCCGGACGCGCGCATCGGCCCAGACGATGTCGCACGCCTCGCTGCCGGGCTGCTCGCCCAGGACCGCCGGGGCCTGGTCGGCCCCCGACTGCGCTGCGGCGAAACCCCGCTCACGTCGGCCGGGACCGAGCCGCGCTTCAGCACGGAGTTCCGGCCGCTGCTGCCTCGCGCCCTCGGGAGGTTTCTCCCAGAGCGGCGGCTGCCTCCAGGGCACGACACATCGCAACCTGTCGGATACGTCGAAGGTGCCTGCATGCTCGCTCGTCGGGCAGCTGTCGAGGCCGTCGGGGGCTTCGACGAGGACTACTTCCTCTGCTTCGAGGAGATCGACCTCGCCACTCGCCTGCACGACCGGGGCTGGGAGATCGCTCTGGTGGCTGACGCGTGGGCGGACCACTGCGCCGGCCAGTCTCGGGCAGCCATCCCGGTCAGCGGTCGTGATCACGCTCTCGAGGGGCTGCTGAGATACCTGCGCCTTCACCGCGGCTCCGGTGTCGCGCGGGGATACGCACGTGCAGCACGGGTCTCACTGTTCCTGCGTGCGAAGAGCGGCCGCGTCCCGGCCGAGGAGTACCGCCGACTGCGTGACGTGCTCAGGGGTAACGGCGCGTCCTCCTGATCACCGGTCGTCGACGCGGCCCTTCTGCGAGCATGGAGCTCGTGGCGACGACCAGCGAGAGCCTGACCTCTGCCGCGCGCCGGCTGGCCGCACCCGTGATCCTGCTCGCAACCACCGCGACCATCCTGCTTGTGCAGACGAGGCAGCCCGCCCTCGTGTCGTCGATGCTGGCCCTCCTGCTCGCCGGCCTGCTCGGCTATGTCGCACGCCGTCACGTCGTCGGGGCCACGGCGCTCGGGCTGGTCGTCATCGGCGCCGTGCCGCAGTACGCGGGCCGCTATGCCGGCGGAACCAACTTCGGGATCACGCCGGCACTCGTGGTCGCCTTGGTCCTGCTGCCGGCAGCTCTCGAGCAGCTGCCGCGCGCTCGATTCGTCCCCATGGATGTGGCTGTCGGTGCTTTCTGGCTGCTGCGCTTCTTCTCCACGTTGCTGAACTTCGACAACAAGATCGGTTCGACCCTCGGTCCGGCGGTCTACCTCGCCACTGCCTATGGCGCGTTCCGGCTTCTCGTCCTGCGAGGTGACGTCGTCCGTGCCGCGACCACCGCCGTCGTCACGACCGGCGCCGGGCTCGGCCTGTTCGCCGTCTTCGAGCACGCCGGCGCCGGGAACATCTTCTTCCGGCTGCCGAGCACCGGCTTCGTCTACAAGGACTTCGCCCAGGAGCAGCTGCGCTTCGGCGAGGTGCGGGCCGAAGCCAGCTTCGGGCACTCGATCGCGCTGGGGATGTTCCTCGCCCTCGCCATGGTGCTGACGGTGGCGCTGGCGATCGAGAAGCGCGACGTGCTGACGCGGGCGGCACTCGTCGCGGCGGGTGGCCTGATCCTGGTAGGCACGCTCGATACTCTCAGCCGCGGGGCGATCCTCACCCTCGGAATTGGGCTAGCCCTGTGGTTCCTGCGGGAGTCGGGCCGAATGCGGCTGTCGACGCTGACGGGGCTGGTGCTCGTTGCAGGGGCTGTCATCGTCCTGACCCCGCTGCGTTCCACGGTGTCCGAGCTCGTGAACAGCAGCGAGAGCGCCTCGTCGCTGGAGCAGGCGAGCACGCAGCACCGCTACGTCATCCTCGACCTTGTCACAGACCCCGCTCAGTTCACGCTGCTCGGCCACCAGTCGAGCGGGGCGGGTGGCGTCACCGATCAGCTCGAGGCACGGACCGGGCTCAACAGCTTCGACGACGCCTACGCACTCGTCTACCTCGCCAACGGGCTCCTGACCGTGGTCGCCTTCCTCGGCGTCGGTGTGATCGCCTTCTGCACGCTCGTCGCACCCGGCCTGACCGCCCTCGAGCGGGCGTGGGTGGCGGCGCTCTGCGCGGCGGCCATCAACCTGTTCACCGTCAATCTGCTGACGCAGTACCAGGATTTCTTCTGGGTTGCCGCCGCCGTCTCGGCGGGCGCCTGGCAGCGGACACGAAGGACGCGGGGCGCGAGGAACCGGGAGCTGGTACGTAGTCACTCGTGAGCCCATGACGACATCGCGACCCGCCCTTCCCCGCACTCCTCGCGTCGCGGTCTGCATCCCTGCGTACGACGAGGTCGAGGGCATCGCGCGGACGGTCGCCAGCGTCCTCGACGTCGACTACCCGAAAGAGAGCTTGCAGGTGGTGGTGGCCGTCGACGGTGCCGCCGCCGCGACCGTCAGCGCGGCTCGTCAGGCCGGAGCGACCGTCGTCCCCCTCGCGGTCAACCGCGGCTCCTATGCGGCGCGCAACGCCGCCGTCGCAGCCCTCGAGCGGCCGGTTGACGTCGTGCTCTTCACCGATGCGGACTGCGTGGCCGGACCGGACTGGGTGAACGCGCAGGTCGAGGCGCTTCGCGGGGCGGACACCTGCGGCGGTGCGGTGCGCTTCACGTTCGAGGGCGCGCCGACACCCGCAGAGTTCGTCGACTCGGTGCGGCACCTCCAGCAGCAGGGTTACGTCACGCGAGACGGCTTCGCGGTGACGTGCAACCTCGGTGTCCGCATTGAGGTGTACGACCACCTCCGCTTCGACGAGTCCATGCGCACCGGGGGCGACGCGGACTTCGGCCGGCGCGCCAGGGAGGCCGGCTACACGATCGTGTACTCCGAGGACGCCTGGATCGAGCACCCGGCACGGCGTACGGACGGTGAGGTCCTGCAGAAGGTCGCGCGGATCGCCGCCGGGGTGGAGGGACAGCGGTCTCGTTGGGAGGCGCGCAAGCGCCCGGTGACCGGTCGTCCCCACCGAGGGGTGTGGAAACGTGCGCGGTCGGAGGGCCACGACGTGTCGTGGGCCTGGGGAGTGCACGCCGCACTGCTCGACTGGTGGGCAACGCGGACCATCAACAAGGCAGTCCACGCGATGCTCGACCGGAACCCGTCGTGAGTCGGCCGGTGGGCTACTTGCTGGACCGCTACCTGCAGACGTCGCAGACCTTCGTCTCGAACGAGATCGACGAGATGCGTGCCCAAGGCGTTGAGGTGGTCGTCGTCGCCCTGCGCCGAGGCGATCGCGACCTTGAGGGTGACCACCGCGTCCTGTTCCTGGAGGACATCCCTCTAGGCCGACGCCTCTGGCTCGATCACTGGCGCTGGTTGCGTCGGCACCCGATTCGCTACCTGCGATTCCTGTGGCGTGTCGTGCAGCTCCGCAAGGACATGGGGACGCGCGGAGAGCTCCTCGCGTGGCAGCGATTGCCACGCGCTGCCGACCACCTCGCCCGCCACGATGCGCAGGAGCTGCACGCCCACTTCGCCTGGTGGGGGGCGACGACGGCGGCCTGCCTGGCGCCGCTGCTGGGTCTGCGCTGGTCGATGGTCCTGCATGCGAAGGACATCTTCAGCAAGCAGCGCTGCCTTCCGCAGAAGCTGCGGATGGCCGACGTCCTCATCACGGTGTGCGACTACAACCTGCGGTGGATGC
>JAWWOJ010000038.1:0-8715 GCA_033851885.1 Frankiales bacterium
ACTGGGTCAAGACCTTCGAGCGGATGACCAACCCGCTTCCGATCCTCATCGAGAACACCGCGGGCGGCGACCACGCCCTCGCTCGCCGCTTCGACGCCCTCGCCCGCCTGTGGGACGCGGTGGGGTCGTACGACAGCGTCGGGTTCTGCCTCGACACCTGCCACGCGCACGCCGGCGGCGAGGACCTGCTCGACATCGTCGACCGGGTGATGGCGATCACCGGCCGGATCGACCTGGTGCACTGCAACGACTCCCGCGACGCCTTCGACTCGGGCGCGGACCGGCACGCCAACTTCGGCACCGGCCAGATCGACCCGGACCTGCTGGTGGCCGTCGTCAAGGCCGCGGGCTGCCCCGCGGTCGTCGAGACGCCATCGGACGGCCAGGCCGACGACATCGCCCTGCTGAAGTCCAGGCTGTAGGTAACAGAACCGGACAAAGGCGGCAGATCCCCTTGTGATCAAGGGATCCGGACGGGACCCTGCGTGTCCCAGCCCGTCGAAGGACTCCCCTGTTGCGTCGTCTGCTCGTGGTCGCGCTCGCCCTGACGGGGCTGACCGTCCTGCCCGCCGTGTCCTCCGCCGGTCCCGTCGACGACCTCGTCACGACGACAGCGCTGAGCCTCGGTACGACGACAGCGGCCGTCTCCCACGAGCGGCTCCTCGGCGTCGCCTGGACCGCCGGACAGGCGACGGTCCGCCTCCACTGGCACAGCCCAGCCGGCTGGTCCGCCTGGGAGACGGCTGACCAGGACACCGGTGACGAGGGCATCCCCGGCACCGAGCCGCTGTGGCGGCCGGCAACGGCAGACCTCGTGCAGGTCCAGGTCAGCGGAACGGCGCGGGGCGTCCGGCTGGCCCGGGTCTCCGACGGCCGCGCCCACCTGACCCTCGGCGTTGCCGCGGCGCACGCGGCTGTCGGCCGGCCGATCCTCGGTGAGGTGCAGACCCGCGCCGACTGGGGCGCCGACGAGTCCTGGGTGCGGCGCGCACCGTCGTACGCCTCCCGGGTGGTCGCCGTGACCGTCCACCACACCGACAACGCGAACGGCTACAGCCCGTCAGACGTGCCGGCGCTGATCCGCGCCGACTACGCGTACCACGTGAAGACCCGCGGCTGGTCCGACCTCGGCTACAACCTGCTGGTCGACCAGTACGGCCGGGTGTGGGAGGGCCGGCGCGGCGGCCTCGGCCGGGCGACGATCGGCTCGCACGCCCAGGGCTTCAACACCGGCACGCTGGGCGTCGCGATGCTCGGCGACATGACGCGCACCACTGCCACGGTGGCCGCCGAGAAGGCGCTGGCCAGGGTCATCGGCTACGCCGCCACGACGTGGCACTTCGACCCGCGGACGACCGTGCGGATCACCAGCCACGGCTCCCCGCGGTATCCGAGCGGCCAGGTCGTGACCCTGCACCGCGTCTTCGGGCACGGCGAGACCGGCATCACCGACTGTCCCGGATCGCTGCAGCAGGACCTGCCGCACCTGCGGGCGCTCGGGTGGACGGCCATGCACGCCGCTCCGCGGATCGTCGGCACGCAGCTCACCGGGGCGCCGCTGCACGCGCCGACGCCCGTCGTGCTCGACGTGACCCTGTCCATCGCGGTGCCTTGGCAGGCGTTCTTCCGCGACAGCCGCGGCTCCGTGGTCGCGAGCGCCACCGGCACCAGTGCGCGCCCGCACCTCGGATGGGACGGGATGAGCCACGGAGCCCTGCCCGTCCCGGCCCTGCCCGGCAGCTACACCTGGACGGTCAGGGCCGACGACGGCTTCCACGACCCCCTCGAGAGGAGCGCCTCCTTCCAGGCCGGCCTCCCCCACCCGTCGATGTGAACAGATGGGCTCGCGAGACCCCCGCTCACGAGCCCATCTGTCCACATCCACACCGGGTCCGGGGGTTAGCCGGTCCAGCGGCCGTCGTGGAAGGTCAGGACTCCCGTCACCATCAGGGGGCTCGCGAGGGCCACGTAGGCCCACTGCAACCAGGGCCGCGCTGACGCCCACCGGGCGAGCATCACCCAGAGCGGGAACCACAGCAGCGTCGCCCGCTCGATCGACAGGTAGACGGTCGAGGTCGCGAGCGCCGCGACCGACAGCCCGACGTAGACCGCCTCGCCCCACTCGCTGCGGGCCACCGACACCGCCACGACGAGCAGGCCGACGGCGACGCACACGATCTGCGCGTCGTAGGACCAGCGGAACTCCGCGCTGAGCCCGGCCGAGTGCGCCGCATCCCAGGTCGCACGCAACGAGGCCCACGGCGAGGTGAGGTGTCGCCCCCAGCCCTCGGCCTGCGCGTGCTGCCAGCGCAGCCAGTCGCCGGACAGGTGCTGCAGGTAGGCCATGTACCCGACCACGGCGACGAACGGCGCGGCCAGCCATGGGATCGCGCGGCGCTCCCGCGACGTGGTGGCCCAGAGCACCAGCAGCCCGATCGCGAGGAACAGCCCGCTGATCCGGACCAGGCAGGCACCGGCGACCAGCAGCGACGCGGCCTCCCAGCGCCCGCGACGGGCGGCGTACCAGCCGGGAACCGCGCACGCGAGGAACAGCGACTCGCTGTAGCCCACCGCCAGGAAGACCGCGTACGGCGACAGGGTCAGCAGCAGGACGGCGCGCGACCCGTCGGCTCCGTCGAGCTCGGCGAGCCGGGAGAGGTAGACGACGGCGACGGCACCCGCGAGGAAGGACACGAGCAGCCCGGCGGCGGTCCACGACGGCACCACGGCATGCACCACGCGAAGCACGAACGGGAAGCCTGGGAAGAACGCGGCGATGTCCTTGTCGGGGTAGTGCTGCGGGTAGCCGTCGTACCCGTACTCGGCGATCTTGCGGAACAGCGTGACGTCCCAGCTGTCCCACCCGGCGAGCCAGCCCTCACCACGACCGCCGAACACCTGCTGGGTGCCGGCCAGCACGAGCACGGCGAGGGCGACCCGGCTGGCGACCCAGGTGCGCAGTGCGGTCATGCGAGGACGGCGGACCTGTCGGGGGCGCCGTCGAGCACGCCACCGGCGGGGTCGTCCTCGCCCTCGGCCCGGACGACATCGGTGTCGGGACGCCAGATCTCCCGGATGACGAAGGCGCTGTAGACGACGAGCAGCGCGTCACGCAGCAGCACCGCGGCGAAGAACCACTTCATGTCGATGCCCTCGCTGCGGCCCTTGTTCAGCGCGTCGTTGCCGATGAAGAAGTAGAACCGCGAGAGGAGCACGAGTACCTCGGTCGCCTGCCAGGCGAGGAACAACCGCCATCGTGGTCTGGCGAGGACGGCGAGGGGCACGAGCCACAGCACGTACTGCGGACTGTCGACCTTGTTGACCAGCAGGAACCCGGTGAGCATCAGGAACAGCACCTGAGGCACCCGAGGTCGGCGCGGCGCGACGAGGCACAGCACGACGACCCCGGCGGCTACCAGCAGCACTCCCCCGGCCACCACCGCGTTCAGCTCGGTCGGCGTCGGGCCGGTCTGCGCGACGAGCCGTGAGAACCAGTTGTTGCCGCTGGTCCAGCCGCGGGCGTCGATGACCTGGAGGTAGAGCGAGTCCCAGTCGGCGCCGCGGGTCTCGTTGAGGTCGAAGAACCGGTAGACCGCGTTGGTCACCTGCACGGCCGTCTCGCCGGCCGGGACCTTCGTGGGGCAGCGCCCGGTCTCGAGGTGCGTCACGCCGGCCTCGGTGAGCTGGCAATGCAGCGGGAGCACGCTCGACACCGGCACCTTCACCGGCGAGCCGTTGATGTCGGCGTAGTGGGGTGCCGTCAGGTAGAACGGCAGCGTCAGTCCGATCGCGGTGACCAGGGTCGCGCCGGCCACGGCGCCCCAGGCCTTCATGCGCCGGCCACGGAGGCAGAGCCCGAGCAGCGGAATGAGGAACAGGACGGGATAGAGCTTCGTGGCGGTGCCCAGCCCGAACAGCACCCCGGCCAGCACCGGGTGTTTGCGGGCCCAGGCCCACACGCCGAGGGTCGCGAAGGCGACGGCCACCAGGTCCCAGTTGGTGGTGGCGTGCAGCAGGAGCGCCGGCGACAAGGCAAACATGGCCGCATCCCACGGCCGTCGTCCCGCGGTCTTCGCGAGCGCGATCACGACGATCATCGCGCAGGCGGTCATGAGCGCCCACGTCACGTCGTAGAAGTGCCGGCCGCGAGCGATCGCCTTGCGGTAGTCGACCGAGCTGCGGGCCTTCGCCGCGTCCGCGGGGGTGGTCGCCGCGGCGAGCTGGTCGAGCGCCTTCTGGGTGTCGCTGTCGTGGTGCAGCGACTCGAGGCCGCGGGCGAGTCCGGAGGAGACCCACATCACGCCACCGATGACGACGGGATACTCGACGGGGTGCTGGTAGTAGGGGGTCTTGCCGTCCGACAGCCCCTCGGCGCTGTAGAGCGCGACCACGTCGGTGTAGCAGGCGCGGGTGTACTGGTACTCGTGCTGCCAGCTGCTGCCACTGCGGCACGGGGCCTTCTGCGCGAAGCCGAGCAGCGACGTGAGCGCGACGAACGCGAGCAGCACCCGCAGCGGGGTCCAGAACCGCGCCCGGCCCAGCCGCGCGTGCGCGCCGGGTGGGCCGCCGATCGCGTCGGCAGCACCAGCCGCCACAGGGTCGTCACGGGACGGCAGCACGAGCGGGGCAGTCACGGCAGCAGACACTACGGCGAAGCGGCGAACCCTACGGCGAGGCAGCCGGAGACGCGGCTTGCGACGGTGCCGGCGGCGACGGGGAGCTCGACGGCGGCTTGGTCGCCGGTGGCGGCGACGTCGGCAGGATCGTCGGGATGCCGGTGGGCGAGACCGGCGGCGGCGAGACCGGCAGCTTCGACGGCGTCGCCGTCACGGTCGGGGTCGCGGTCGTCGTGGCAGTGACACTCGGTGTCGCGGCGGTCCCGACGCCCACCTTCGGCGGGAACGGCACGACCGGCTTGCCCTGCAGCGCGGCATCCATGTATTGCTTGAAGATCTGCGCCGGCACCGTCCCGCCGTAGATCCCCGTCTTCCCGCCCAGGGTCACGGTGCCACCGTGCACGTTGCCGATCCAGACCGCGGTCGCCAGCTGCGGAGTGAAGCCGCAGAACCAGGCGTTCGTGTTCTTGCCGGTCGTGCCGGTCTTGCCGGCCGTCGGTCGGCCCGACAGCTGGGCGTTGGTGCCGGTGCCACCCTGCACGACCTTGACCATCGCCGAGGTGGCGTCCGCGGCGACATCCGCCGAGAACGCGGTCTGGCGCTTCTGCTTGTGCGTGTAGAACGGCTTGCTGTCGCGCTTGCCGTTGTGGACGCGGTAGACGGCCTCGACGAAGTACGGGTCGGCCTGAACGCCCTGGCCGGCAAAGGTGGCGTACCCGTCCGCCTGGTCGATCGGGCGGATCTCGTAACCACCCGAGCCGAGCGCGATCTGGGCACTGGTCGTGCCCTGCCCGTCGAGCGGGTCCGGACCGAGGCCCGCCTTGTGCGCGAGGTCGCGGATCTTGTTCGGACCCACGTCGCAGGCCAGGTGCAGGTAGACGGTGTTGACGGAGAACTCGAGCCCGGTGGCCAGGTCGATGTTGCCGAACGCGGGGTCGCCGGCGTCGTTGTGCGCGAGCTGCCCGCACACGGTCTGCGGGGAGGAGCCGTCGTACTGGGTCGACAGGCTCTTGCCCTCGGTCAGCGCCGTGGCCAGGACGTAGGGCTTCATCGACGACCCCGGCTGCACCCGCCCGTC
This sequence comes from Frankiales bacterium, assembly GCA_033851885.1. Lineage (GTDB taxonomy): Bacteria > Actinomycetota > Actinomycetes > Mycobacteriales > SCTD01 > RYN-111. The sequence goes on from JAWWOJ010000038.1 coordinate 5,695, forward strand.
GCTGGCGTAGTCGAACCCGCCGCCCTTGCCGCCGTAGTAGGCGACCACGCGCCCGGTGCGCGGCTCGATGGAGACCAGGGCGGAGACCGCCGGGTTGCTGCCGGAGGACTGCGCCTCCACGAGCTTCTGCTCGGTGGCGACCGCGGCGTCCTCGGCCTGCTTGTCGATGGTGGTCTTGACCTGCAGGCCGCCGCTCTGCAGCTGGCTCTCGGTGATGCCGTGCGCGGCCAGCTCGGTGATGACCTGCTGCCGGACGTAGTCCAGGGTGCCCGGGAACGACGCGTCCTGCTTGATCGCGTCGACAGTCGGGTACCGCAGCGCCGCCGCGTCGGCCCCGGTCAGCCAGCCCTTGTCCTTCATCCCCTTGACCACCGACGCCCAGCGCACCTTGGCCTTGTCGAGGTGGTGGGCCGGGTCATAGCCGGCGGGGGACCGGATGCTGCTCGCGAGGACCGCGCCCTGGGCAGCGGTGAGGCTCGCAGCGTGCGTGTGGAAGTAGGTCTGGGCAGCGGCCTCGATGCCGTAGGCGCCGCGCCCGAAATAGATCGTGTTGAGGTAGTCCTCGAGGATCTTGTCCTTGCTCACCGTCTGGCTCATCTTGACGGCGATGAAGACCTCCTTGATCTTGCGGCTGAAGGTCCGGTTCTGGGTCAGGAAGGCGTTCTTCGCGTACTGCTGGGTGATCGTGGACCCACCCTGCTGGACTCCCCCGGCCCGCACGTTCGCGAACAGCGCGCGGGCGATCCCCTTGATGCTGATGCCGGGCTCCGAGTAGAACTCCCGGTCCTCGGCAGCCAGCACCGCGTGCTGCGCGTCCTTGCTGACCGCCGACAGCGGGACGATGGTGCGGTTCTTGCCGAGCGACCCGATGGGCGTTCCGCTGAGGTACGTGACCTGGGTGGCCTGGTCCGTGGCGATCTTGTTCGGGGTGGGCACCGAGGTCGTGAGGTAGCCGACGACGAGGAGCACGACGAACAGCAGGAACAGGCCGCCACCGGTGGCGAGGATGCGCTTCGGCCAGGACAGGCGGCGGAACCAGGTGATCACTGCTCCACTCTGCCCCAGCGGTCACAGATCCATGCCGTGGCCGGCAGCGTGCCTCAGGGATGGCTCAGGCCTCGCGCCGCCGGGTCTTGCGGGCCACCGGTGTCCCCGGCGTGCCGGTGCGCCAGGTCCGGACCAGGTGGTTCCAGTCGCACGCGATGCAGACCTCGACCTCGTAGACGGCGAAGTCGGGCCGCTCCGTCGCGAGCCGCGTGACCTCGGCGAGGGTGCGCGACGTGCCGTCGGCGTCGCCGATCGCGTCGCCGTAGACCCACAGCACCTCGTGCAGCGCCGCCTTGCGGCACACCGGGCAGACCCGGTCGGTCTCGACGCCGAGCCGCCTGGCGGCGGACTTCAGGTACGGCGAGGCGTCGCAGACCTCCATCGCGCTGACCCGCCCGGAGGACAGGTCGGACAGCACCGCGCGCCGCTGCAGGGCGTGGTCCACCACGTCGCGCCGGCGCATGCCCGAACGATAAACGCGCTCAGATCATGGCGCGCATCGGCCCCGGGGGGGCCTCGAGGCCGACCTGGCCGAGCGCCGACACGTGGTTCACGGAGCCGGGCACGTGGATGGCGTGGGCAAGGCCCATGTGGGCGTCGCGCCAGAAGCGCTGCAGCGGGTGGTCCATCCGCAGCCCGTTGCCGCCGGAGCGGGCGACGATCTCGTCGACGGCGCGGACCGCCCGCCAGGCGGCGGAGACCTGGTTGCGGCGGCTGTCCGCCCGCTCTGCGAAGGAGTACGTGCGCCCGGCCGCCACCCCGTCGTAGAGCCGGTTGACGTTGTCCAGCAGCACGGTGCGGGACGCGTGGATCTCCGCGCTGGCCTCGCCGATGGCGGTGAGGACATACGGGTCGTCCTTGATCTTGGTGCCCGTGATCTGCACCCGGCCGCGCTGGTAGGCGAGGTGGTGGGCGAGCGCGCCCTCCGCGATGCCGATGACGGCGGAGGTGATGCCGAGAGGGAAGATCCCGGAGAAGGGTACGGAGTAGAGCGGGTTCTCCAGCCCCATCTCGCGGGCCAGCGAGCCGTCGGCGAGCTTGTCGTAGCTGACGACCCGGTAGTCGGGCACGAACGCGCCCTTCACCTTGATGTCCTTGGAGCCGGTGCCCTTGAGGCCGACGACGTCCCAGCTGTCCTGGACGATCTCGTAGTCGGAGCGCGGGATCAGCACGTGCACCATGCGAGGCGGCATGATCGGCGCGCCGGTCTCGTCGCCGAGCAGCGCGCCGAGGAACAGCCAGTCGCAGTGGTCGGTGCCGCTGGAGAACTGCCAGTGGCCGTTGAACACGTAGCCCTGATCGGCCGGCTTGAGGACGCCCATCGGGGCGTACGGCGACCCGACCCAGACGTTGTCGTCCGCGCCCCAGATCTCCGCCTGCACCTTGGGGTCGGCCATCGCGACCTCCCACGGGTGCACGCCGACGATGCCGCCGAGCCAGCCGGTCGCGCCGTCGAGGCTGCCCAAGCGCATGACCGCCTCGGCCCACTCGACCGGGTGGGACTCGAAGCCGCCGTAGGTCTTCGGCGCGAGCATCTTCATGATCCCGACGTCGCGTAGCACCTTCACGGCGCCGTCGGTGAGCTTGCCCTCCGCCTCGCTGGCCGGTCCGAACGCGGCGATCTCCTCGGCGCGCTCCTCGATCGCGGCTAGCACAGGACTCGGCACAGCAGGCTCCTCAGGACGGGTTTCCTCACATCGTGCGCCCGCCGCCCGTCCCGCCGCCAGGCAGGCCATCCCGCTGAGCGGGACTCGCTCGACAGGGAGGCAGGTGTGTTGGCTCTGAGGACACATCTGGTTCACCTCGTGTTGCCCCGGAGCCCGCCATGACGTACGGTCTGTCCTGACACCGCGATGTATCGCGGCGATATAAGCCCTGGATACATCGCAGCAGCAGATCGGAGGATCACGTGCTCGAGCTCGCGGTCCTCGGACTGTTGCACGAGAGCCCCCTGCACGGTTACGAGCTGCGCCA
>JAWWOJ010000049.1:0-4608 GCA_033851885.1 Frankiales bacterium
CGTGGGCTGCGACTACGTGGGGCTCCCGGGCGGCGGCGAGCAGGTCCGCAACCCGATCGGTGCGAGCATGGCGCTGCGCCGGCTCCCTCTCGAGGCTGTCGGCGGCTTCTCGGAGCTCGTCGGCCGCGTCGGCACGCTCCCGGTCGGGTGCGAGGAGACCGAGATCAGCATCCGCCTGGCGAAGGCCGATCCGAGCGGGCGGGTGCTGCGCGCGACCGGTGGCACCGTGCACCACCTGGTCCCCCGCGACCGTCAGACGGTGCGGTACTTCGTCTCCCGCTGCTACCACGAGGGCCGGTCCAAGGCAGTCCTCTCGGGGCTCGTGGGCACCGAGCGGGGACTGGCCTCGGAGCGGACCTACGCCACGCGCACCCTGCCGCTCGGTGTGCTCAGGCAGCTGGCTGCGATCGGCAAGGGGGACGTGGCCGGCGCGGCCCGCGCGGCCTGCATCGTGCTGGGGCTGCTGACGACGGCCTTCGGGTATCTGTCTGCCCGGCGGGCCGGAAGCGTCACGTGACCGTTCCCACCAAGGTCCTGGAGGTCGAGCTCTCGGAGCCCGCTGCCGACCAGCAGGCCCCGGACCACAGCCGGGCCAAGGTGCTGGTCCGGCTGCACGGCGTCCCGCTCGGGTTCCTCGAGCTGCCCGTGGTCGGCGGGCGCGTCACCCGGTCGGCCGTGCTCGCTGCGACGGCGAGCAGCCTGGACCTCGCCGGACACCTGGCCGCCGACGGGATCAGCGACCCGCAGCAGGCCTGGCGCGACTGGGCCTGCCAGTCGCCGGGTCCGCAGGCCGCGCCGACGTCGCTCTCGGTCGTGCTCTGCACCCGGGACCGCGCGGACTCGCTGCGGCTCGCCCTCGGGTCGGTGCTCACCGCCGCCGGAGCCGACGTGGACATCGTCGTCGTCGACAACGCACCCAGGACCACAGCGACCCGCACGGTGGTGGACGAGCTCGCGGACGGCCGCGTCCGCTACCTGCTCGAGCCCCGGCCGGGTCTGTCCGTCGCCCGCAACACCGGGGCCCTCGCCGCGACGGGCGACGTCATCGCCTTCACCGACGACGACGTGCTGGTCGACGTGCACTGGCTGGAGGGCCTGGTCCGCGGCTTCACCCGCAGCGCCCGGATCGGCTGCGTGACGGGCCTGGTGCCGTCCGCCGAGCTCGAGACCGCGCCGCAGCACTTCTTCGACGCCAAGGTGCACTGGTCGTCCTCGACCACGCGGCGGTTGTTCGACCTGCTCGACCACCGCGGCGACTCGGCGCTCTATCCCTACGCCTGCGGCATGGTGGGCACCGGCGCCAACTTCGCCGTCTCCCGCGTCGCCTATGACGATCTCGGCGGATTCGACGAGGCGCTCGGCGCCGGCGCGCTCACCCGCGGCGGGGAGGACCTCGACTGGTTCGTCAGGACCCTGACGCGCGGCTGGACCATCGCCTACGAGCCGTCCGCGGTGGTCTGGCATCGGCATCGTCGCGACCTGGAGTCGCTCAGCGAGCAGCTGTACGGCTATGGGACCGGCCTGACCGCCTATCTCGCCAAGCACGCCCTGACCGGGCGCGGCTTCCGGCAGCTGGCGCGGTCGGTCGTCGGCGGCGTGCGCTACAGCCACGGCAGGCACACCGAGTCACTCGACGCCGGCATCGACCGGGCGCTACTGCGCCGCGAGCGACGCGGGATGCTGAACGGCCCGCTGCTGTACCTGCGGGCGCGGCACCGGGCGGCTCAGGCCCGGCGGTAGCCGACCACCCAGTCGACGACCATGTCGACGGTGCGAGGGGTCGCCCTGGTCGGGGCGGGCGACCAGGGCGTGCCGTGGCCGGCCTCCAGCTGCATCGCCAGGCGCATCGGCCCGGACGGCACCTTGGTGCTGATGACGACCGCCCACGGCTTCCCGTTGAGGGTGTAGACCAGCTTGCCCGGCGTCCACTCGACGCCGACCGTCTGGAACTGCGTGAAGTCGGCGCGGACCTGCTTCTGGAGCATGGTGTTGGCCGGCCCGTAGTGCAGGGTGGCCGTGGCCGACCGTCGCCCGCCGCCGCCGTCCTCGGCGAAGTCGATCTCGCCTCCACTCGGCCAGGCGTCGTTCTTCGGCCACAGCAGCAGGGCGTAGGCCACGCCCGGGGCCCGTGAGACCTTGAACCGGACCTCGTACTTGCCGTAGGTGGTGGCGACGTCGGTGGCCATCAGGCCACCGGTCACGAAGGTGCCGCGCTGCCAGTCACCGACCAGGTGGAGGTCCTTGCCGCGGACGGCCACATGGGAGCGCTTCCACCAGCCGTGCGGGTTGCCGCCGGGGGCTCCGGAGTAGATCCCCCAGCCCGCAGGCAACCGGTTGGCCGTGAAGTCCTGGGCCAGCACCTGCCGCCAGCCCCGGATGTTGCCCACCGGCATCGCGCCGGACGGCCGTCGGCTCCTGGAGGCGCGCGGGAGGGGCGAGACCCTGATGACTGTCTCGGCCGCTACCACGGGCGGCACCGCCGGGGCTGCCGGTGCGGCCACCTGCAGCGGCCCGGAGTGGTGGTGCGGCAGGTGCAGCGCGGTGCCGCAGCCCAGGGCGAGCGTCGAGGCCGCGCCCAGGAGACGGCGGGTAGTGCTCGAAGGGGAGTGCATCCTTGCCCGTCGGTCAGGGCGGTGACCCCCGGGTGGGTCGACCGCGATGGTCGGCGTGTGCTCACCCCGAGGGAAGCCCGAGGTCCCCCTGACCACTGGTGTTTCGTGCTGCTTTGTCCGGGTCGGAGGCTAGCAGGGCGGCCGTCCGGACCGACAGGAACCGCTCACCTCATGGCCTTCTCATGGGATCAGCTCACGATCAGCGAGCGGCGAAGTACTTCGCCTCCGGGTGGTGCACGACGATCGCGCTGGTGGACTGCTCGGGGGTGAGCTGGAACTCCTCGGACAGCACGATGCCGACCCGCTGCCACTGCAGCAGCTCCTGCACCTTGGCCTGGTCCTCGACGTCCGGACAGGCGGGGTAGCCCCACGAGTAGCGGGCGCCCCGGTGCTGCAGCTTGAGGATGCCCTCGATGTCGGCGGCGTCCTCCTGCCCGAAGCCCAGCTCCTCGCGGATCCGGGCGTGCCAGTACTCGGCCAGGGCCTCGGTCAGCTGCACCGACAGGCCGTGCAGCTCGAGGTACTCGCGGTAGGCGTTCTTCGCGTACAGCTCGGCGGTGACCTCACTGACATGGCTGCCCATCGTCACGACCTGGAAGGCCACGACGTCGGTCTCACCGCTCTCCTGCGGGCGGAAGAAGTCGGCCAGGCAGAGCCGACGGTCGCGCTTCTGCCGGGGGAACGTGAACCGGGTCTTCTCGTCGCCGGTGTCGGGGTCGAGGACGATGAGATCGTCGTCCTTGCTGACCGCCGGGTAGTAGCCGTGCACGACCGCGGCCTGCATGATCCCCTCGGCCTGGACCCGGCTCAGCAGGTCGCGCAGCCGCGGCTTGCCTTCGGTCTCGACGAGATCGTCGTACGAGGGTCCGCTGCCGCCCTTGGAGCCCTGCAGGCCCCACTGGCCGCGGAACAGCGCCCGCTCGTCGATCCAGCTGCTGTAGTCGGCGAGCTGGATCCCCCGGGTGATGCGGGAGCCCCAGAACGGCGGGTTCGGGACGTCGTTGTCGACGGCGACGTCGGAGCGCCCCTTCTCGGTGGGCTCCTCCTCCTTGGCCGCGCGGGCCTCGGCGATGGCACGGGACCGGGCGTGCCGCGTCTTACGCTCCTCGTCCTTGGCCGCGTCCGCCGCCGATTGCTCCGGCGTCACCTCGCCGCGCTTCTCGGCCATCAGCCGGTCCATCAGCCGCAGCCCCTCGAAGGCGTCGCGGGCATAGCGCACCTCCCCGTCGAAGACCTCTGACAGGTCGTTCTCGACGTACGCCCTCGTGAGGGCGGCGCCGCCGAGGATGACGGGGTACTGCTCGGCGATCCCGCGGGAGTTCATCTCCAGCAGGTTCTCCTTCATGATCACGGTGCTCTTGACGAGCAGCCCGCTCATGCCGATGACGTCGACCTTGTGCTCGTCGGCGGCCTCGAGGATGGCCGTCACGGGCTGCTTGATGCCGAGGTTGACGACGCTGTAGCCGTTGTTGCTCAGGATGATGTCGACGAGGTTCTTGCCGATGTCGTGGACGTCGCCCTTGACGGTCGCCAGCACGATCCGGCCCTTGCCGGACTGCCCCTCGACCTTCTCCATGTGCGGCTCGAGGTGTGCCACGGCAGCCTTCATGACCTCGGCGCTCTGCAGCACGAACGGCAGCTGCATCTCGCCGGAGCCGAACAGCTCGCCGACGACCTTCATCCCCTCCAGCAGGGTGTCGTTGACGATGTCGAGCGGCTTGCGGCCCTCGGCCATGGCGGCATCGAGGTCGTCGTACAGGCCGTTCTTCTCGCCGTCGATGATCCGGCGGCGCAGCCGCTCCTCGAGCGGGAGCTCCATCAGCGCATCGAAGCGCGAGCCGGGGCCGGCGCCCTCGACGACGTTCTCGAAGAGTTCGAGGAACTTCGTCAGCGGGTCGTAGCCCTCGGCGCGACGGTCGTAGACGAGGTCGAGGGCGACCTCGCGCTGGTCGTCGGGGATCCGGTTCATCGGCAGGATCTTGGAGGCGTGCACGAT
>JAWWOJ010000096.1:0-8168 GCA_033851885.1 Frankiales bacterium
CGCTCAGCAACGACCTCGATGCCGAGAACTGGCACCCCGAGATGGTCATCGCCGGAAACGGGGCCATCGACGACGACAAGCTGGGCCAGCTGATGAACCAGAACGTGTGGCGGTACGCCTTCGGGCCGTCGCTCACCAAGTTCTCCTACGCACTTCAGCAGTTCGACTTCTACAAGGCCTACAAGGACTCGGGCGCCACCGACGACCCGGCAGCGCTCATGGGCAACGCGTGGCCGTACTTCTGGCTGGCCGGCGACATGTTCCAGACAGCCGGTCCGGCGCCGACGATCGGCTCGATCCAGGCCGGCATGTTCTCGCTGCCGCTCATGGGCGGCCAGCCGGCCCATCCGGCGATGCAGTTCGGGGTGCCGGGCGACGGTTATCTCGGGCAGCGCGACATCCGCGAGGTGTGGTGGTGCCCGACACGGAACGCCCCCAACGGCCGCGCGGGGGTCTACGTCGGGGTCGACAGCGACCGCCGATGGCAGCACGGCCAGATCGACAAGCGGATGCGGGTCTACCCGCAGGGCGTGTGCGGCGCATGACCTTCTGGCTGCGCCGCGCAGGCGGACTGCTGGCCTGCCTGCTCGCGTTCGACCTCGTCCTCAAGGGCCAGCTGCCACCCCTGGGCATCCTCGTGCTCTCGAGCGTCATCGGCTTGTCCTATGCGCTGCTCGCGATCGGGCTCATCCTCGTCTACCGGGCCAACAACCTGCTGAACCTCTCCCAGGCCCAGATGGGAGCAGGACCGGCGATCCTGGGCGTCCTCATGCTCAAGGTGTGGCACGTGCCCTACGTCGTCGCCCTCGGTTCGACTGTCCTCGCGGGGGCTGCCCTCGGCGGCATCGTGGAGTTCGTCATCATGCGACGGTTCGCCAGGGCACCCCGGCTGGTCGCGATGATCGCGACGATCGGCCTGAGCCTGGTGCTGGGCCTGCTGCAGCTCGTGGTCCCGCCGTGGGTCTTCGGCGTCAGCCTCACGGGGCTGGGCGGCCGCACCGTCGACTCCTCACCCCCCACCACGCCGTTCTCCGGGCTGCACTTCGAGATCAGCCGGGTCCGCTTCAGCGGTGACGTCCTCGTCCTCGTCGTGATCACCGCCCTCGCGGTGGCCGCCCTGACCCTGTTCTTCCGGCGCAGCAACGTCGGCATGGCCATCCGCGCCTCGGCGGAGAACGCCGACCGGGCCCGGCTGATGGGCATCTCCGTCCGCCGGCTCTCGACCGTGGTGTGGATGATCGCCGCGGTGCTCTCGGCGCTCGCCATCTTCCTGCAGACCGCCATCACCGGCACCAACCTCGGTGTCGACATCGGGCCGACGGCGCTCATCTACGGTCTCGCGGCGGCCATCTTCGCCCGCATGGAGAGTTTCCCCCGGGCGCTGCTGGGTGGCATCGGGGTCGGGGTCCTCACGCAGTCCGTCTACTACGTGTACAACGACCCGTTCCTGCCCGGCGCCATCATGGTGCCGACCCTCCTGGTGGTCCTGCTGGCCCAGCGCGGCCGGTTGAGCCGGGCCGAGGACGCGGGCCTGTCGTCGTACAAGCAGGCTGCCGAGTTTCGGCCGCTGCCTCCTGAGCTGCGCCGGCTGCGCGAGGTCGTGTGGGGGCGGCGGGTCGCCGCTGTCGTCGCGCTGGCCGCCGTCGTCCTGGCGCCCACCCGACTCGACGTCGGTCGACAGTCGCTGGCCGCCGTCGTGATCGTCTACGCGATCGTGTGCGTGTCGCTGGTGATCCTCACCGGCTGGTCGGGGCAGATCAGCCTCGGCCAGTGGGGGCTGGCCGGCGTGGGGGCGTTCATTGCGGGCTGGTTCGGCGGCCACCTGCACGCCGACCTGTTCGTGACGCTGCTCGTCGCGGGGCTCGCCGGCGCGGCGGCATCTCTGGTCATCGGCCTGCCGGCGCTGCGCATCCAGGGACCGTTCCTCGCCGCGACGACGCTCGCCTTCGCCGTCTCGGTCCAGGTCCTGCTGCTCTCCCCCAAGTACTTCGGGGACTTCCTGCCCGACACGCTGCACACCGTGGACCGCCCGGTGCTCTACGGCCGCTGGTCCCTGGACGGACCGCTGTCGTTCTACTACGTCTGCCTCGCCACCTTGGGCTGTGCCCTGGCCAGCGCCCGGAGTCTGCGTCGCACCAGGGCGGGCCGCGCGATCATCGGCGTCCGCGACAACACCCGCGGCGCGCAGAGCTTCGGCATCAGCGTGGCACGCACGCGCATCATGGCCTTCGTCATCTCCGGGTTCTGGGCCGCCGTCGCGGGTGCGCTGTTCGTCTATCAGCAGGGGGCCCTCGACCAGTCGTCGTTCGACCCGAGCGTCAGCATCCTGCTGCTCACCATCGTGGTGATCGGCGGCGTCACCTCGCTTCCCGGCGCGATGCTCGGGGCCGCCTACCTGGGCATTCTCAGGTACGGCGGGTTCGGCACCCAGCTGCAGACGCTGGCCACCGGCCTCGGCGTGCTCCTCCTGCTGCTGATCGCCCCCGGCGGCGTGGCGCAGGGCTTCTACAGCGTGCGCGACACGATGCTGCGCTGGGTGGCCGCCCGGCACGGGATCCTCGTGCCGAGCCTCACCGAGGACCGCCGGGTCGCGGGCCTCGAGGACGCGCGCGCCGGCGACGTGCACACCGTCACCGACTCCGACGAGCCGCCCGGACCCCGCGACGACGAGGTCCACCCCCTGCAGGCGGCACTGGCGTGAGGGCGCGACTGGCCCGGCTGACGCAGGGCGCCTCCCCGGTCCCCTTGCTGCTGCTCGCGCTGCTGTACTTCTTCGACGAGTTCGACACGGCGGCGTTCGGCGTCCTGGCGCCGAACATCAAGAAGTCGTTCGGCATGAGCGACTCGACCTACACCACCGTCGTCTTGCTGAACCTGTCGATCGTGCTGCTCCTGGGCGTCGCGGCCGGTTACCTCGGCGACCGGGGACCGCGCCGCACGCTGGCCGTGACCTGCGGCATCATCGCCGGCATCTGCTCGCTGGCGACCGGTCTGGTCGGGACCATCCTGCTGCTGTTCATCGTCCGGGTCGCCAACGGGATCGGTAACCTGTCCAACACCACCTTCCAGCAGTCGCTGCTGTCGGACTACTACGGTCCGCAGGCCCGTTCCGGCGTGTTCGCGGTCTACCTCGCGACGCCGAGCATGGGCGTCATCGTCGGCGGGGTCGTGGCCGGGTCGCTGGCCTCGGCGTTCGGCTGGCGGGCGCCGTTCTACCTGTTCATCGTGCCGATCGTCATCGTGGCGCTGCTCTGCCTGCGGCTGCGCGAACCGCTGCGGGGTGAGGGCGATGACGCGGTGTCGGCCGCGGAGGTCCGGGACGAACGGGCCCCGACCCTGCCCGAGGCGCTGCGCACGCTGTGGGCCGTGCGGACCCTGCGCCGGCAGTACATCACCTACGCGTTCCATGGCGCCGGCTTCCTGCCGCTCGCCATCGCCCTGCCGCTGTTCTACGAGCGCGTCTACCACCTCGGTGAGGGCGGCCGGGGGGTGCTGACCTCGCTCGACGCGGCCGCCGCACTGTGCGGCACGCTGTTCGTCGGACCTCGTCTGCGGCGCTGGATCCAGGTCGACGTCGGCAAGCCGCTGCGCTGGGTCGGCTGCATGAACTTCGCGGTCGGCATCCTCATCATGGTGATGGCGATGTCGCAGTCGGAGGCGCTGTCGATCGGGACGTCGCTGGTCATCTTCTTCCTGGCCGGCATGTTCGTCCCGCCGTTCACCACGGTGCAGTCCCTCGTCGCACCGGCGCGCGTGCGTACGACAGCCTTTGCGTTCAGCGCGCTGTTCTTCGTCGGCGGCGTCATCGTGCTCTACCTCATCGTGCCCGTGGCCACCATCTCCGACCGGCACGGCATCCGGGCGGGGCTCGCGGCACTCGGCCCCTACTGGATGATCTCGGGCGTCATCATCGGGACGACGGCGCGCTTCGTCGCCGACGACGCAGCAGCCGCGCTGCGGTCCCTGCACTCGCTCGCCGCCCTGCGCAAGCGTCGCGCCGAGTCGGGTACGTCGGCTCTGCTGACCTGCGCCGGCGTCGACGTCGCCTACGACTCCGTGCAGGTGCTGTTCGACGTCGACTTCGAGGTCGAGGAGGGTGAGATCGTCGCGCTGCTCGGCACCAACGGCGCCGGCAAGTCCACCCTGCTCAAGGCGATCTCGGGTCTGCAGCCGCCGTCCGCCGGGTCGATCGTGTTCGACGGCAACGACCTGACCTACGCCGACCCGAAGGTGCGCTTCGAGGCCGGCATCGTGCAGATGCCGGGTGGCCGCAGCGTGTTCCCGACCCTCACGGTGGCCGACTGCCTGCGGCTGGCCGAGTGGACCAACCGGCGCGACCGCGAGCACGTCGCCCTCGCGCTGGTGCAGGTGCACGAGCAGTTCCCGGTGCTGCGCGAGCGGGCCACTGCCCTGGCCGGCAACCTCTCCGGTGGCGAGCAGCAGATGCTCGGTCTCGCCATGGCCTTCATCGCCAAGCCGCGGCTGCTCATGATCGACGAGCTCTCGCTCGGCCTGGCGCCGACGATCGTCGGCCAGCTCGTCGACATCGTCCGCGACATCCACGCCCAGGGCACCACGGTGATCATCGTGGAGCAGTCCGTCAACGTCGCCCTCACGCTCGCGGACCGCGCGGTGTTCATGGAGAAGGGCGAGGTGCGGTTCAGCGGCCCGACCGCGGAGCTGCTGGAGCGCACGGACATCCTGCGCGCGGTCTTCCTCGAGGGCGCAGCCCAGGCGAGCGGACCTCGCAAGCGGGTCAAGGTCTCCGACCGGACAGCCCGCCGCGACCTGCTCACCGAGGGCCCGGCGGTCCTGGAGCTCGCGGGGGTGAGTGTCCGGTACGGCGGGGTCCATGCCGTCAACGAGGTGTCCCTGACCGTCCACCAGGACGAGGTCGTCGGGCTGATCGGCCCCAACGGTGCCGGGAAGACCACGCTGCTCGACGCCATCTCCGGATTCGCGCCGAGCACCAGCGGGTTCGTGGTGCTGCAGGGCGAGGACGTGACCAGCTGGTCGCCGGACCGGCGGGCCCGCGCCGGACTCGGCCGGTCCTTTCAGGACGCCCGGATCTTCCCCTCGCTCACCGTCACGGAAAATCTGGCACTGGCCCTGGAGCGCCACCTCGAGGTGCGCGACCCGTTGGCCTGCGCCCTTGGTCTGCCGTCGGTGCTCGACAGCGAGTCCGACGCCGCCTGGAAGGTGCACGAACTCGTCGAGCTGCTCGGGCTCGGCGCCTTCCGCAACAAGTTCGTGGGTGAGCTGTCCACCGGCACCCGGCGGATGGTCGACCTCGGGATGTCCGTGGCACACCGTCCCAGCGTGCTGCTCCTCGACGAGCCCAGCTCCGGCATCGCGCAGCGCGAGACCGAGGCGCTCGGCCCGGTGCTCAAGCGCATCCAGGCCGAGGTCGGCTGCGCGCTGCTGGTCATCGAGCACGACATGCCGCTCATCACCGGGCTCGCCGACACACTCGTCGCCTTGGAGACCGGGCGCGTTATCGCCGAGGGGACCCCCGACCAGGTCATCAAGGACCACGCGGTCGTCGCGTCCTACCTCGGTGACAACGACGCCGCCATCTTCCGCTCGGGGAAGAAGCGATGAGGCTCGGCGTGGTCGTGCTCGCGGGCGCCCTGGTCGTCGCGCTGGCCGGCCCGGCCGCGGCGGCCGCACCGCAACGGACGGCGTACTGGTGGCAGGCACAGACCGGTCTGGGCACGGCACCCGCACCCAGCACCGTTCCCCCCGGAGGTCTCTACGTCGCCTCGACGGCTGCCGGCCCGACGGCGGAGTCAGCGCTGCACTTCACCCTCGCCGCCGGAACGCAGGCCCGCACCCTGTCGCTGAAGATCCACCAGGTGCAGCAGGTCGACGCGCTGTCGATCACCGCCTACCCGACGAAGGCCGTCTGGAAGGCCGGCGACAACCAGCCCTGGTCGACGCACCCCGACCACCTGGCGACCCCCGCCTTCCCCGGGACCCTCGGCCTGGACGGCGTGACCCTGACGTTCGACCTGTCCGCGGCCGACCTGAGCGGCAACGTCGACCTCGTACTGGCCTCGGCTCCTCCAGCGGGTGCCGCCGACAGCGCCGTCGTGACGAGCCCGACGTTCGACGCCACCTTCGAGAAGCCGACGACCGGCGCGCTGACGCTGTCGGCGCCGACGGTCGTCGCACCGGCCCCGGCACCGCAACCGTTGCCGCCGCCTTTACAGGCGAGCGGGCCACTCGCCCCGCAGCACCTCGGCGCGCTGGCCCCGGCCGCCCCGCTCGGACCGGCGGTCGGCCCCGGACCCGTGGCAGCGAGTCCCAGCGTTGCGGCGCCCCCCGTGGCCGCGGCGCAGCAGCTGACGCCCAGCGCTCGGTCCACCGCCACCGGGCGCAGCTCGCACAGCACGCTGGCTCTCGCCCTGCTGCTCGCCCTCGTCACGTTCTACCTCGGCTGGCGGACGCGGGGCGCGCTGCTCACAGCCAGTCCCCGCACCACCATCTACGAGCTGCCGCCACCCGTCGCTTCGCAACCACCGACCGCTGATGGGTGACTGGCCCGCGGGATTCCTCTGGGGTGCCGCGACGTCCGCGCACCAGACCGAGGGCGACAACCGCAACAGCGACTGGTGGTCGTTCGAGCAGGCCGGCCTGCACTTCGTACCGGAAGCCAGCGGCGCGGCCGTCGACAGCTACCGACGCTGGCAGCAGGACATGGACCTGCTCGCGGGGGCGGGCTTCAGCGACTACCGGTTCAGCATCGAGTGGGCGCGCATCGAGCCGAGCCGCGGCGAGCTGTCCGCCACCGCGCTGGAGCACTACGGCGCGATGGTGCGCGGGGCGCTGGCCCGCGGGCTCCGGCCGCTGGTGACCCTGCACCACTTCACCCACCCGCTGTGGTTCCACGAGGCCGGCGGCTGGCTCGCCCCTGACGCGGTTGCCGCCTTCTGCCGATACGTCGAGGCGGTGCTCCCCCTGCTCGAGGGGGTGGAGCGGGTGTGCACGATCAACGAGCCCAACATCCTCGCGATCCTGCCTGCGCTGCTCGCCGGCGGCGACACACACGGCCTGCCGGCGCCCGACCTGGCGACCGGGACGGTGCTGATCGAGGCCCACCACGCGGTGCGCGAGCTGCTTCGCGAGCGGGCTCCGCACCTGCGGGTCGGGTGGTCGGTCGCCTGCCAGTCGTTCGAGCCGGAGCCGGGCGCGGAGGACGTCTGCGCGCTGCTGGCCCACGATCGTGAAGGCCGCTACCTGGAGGCCGCCAGGGGCGACGCCTGGATCGGCGTGCAGAGCTACACCCGCACCCGGGTCGGCACCGAAGGACCGCTGCCACCACCCGAGGGCGCACGCCTCACCCTCACCGGCTGGGAGTACGCACCCCGAGCCCTGGGGGCAGCGGTCCGCACCGCGGCGCGCGTGACCGGCGTCCCCGTCGTCGTCACCGAGAACGGCCTGGCGACCGATGACGACGCGCTGCGCCGGGCCTACACGGCGGAGGCACTGGCCGCGCTGCGCGACGCGATGGCTCACGGAGTCGACGTCCGGGGCTACTTCCACTGGAGCCTGCTCGACAACTACGAGTGGGGCCGCTTCGCGCCGACGTTCGGTCTCGTCGCGGTCGACCGCACCACCTTCGCACGGCATCCGAAGCCGTCGCTGTCCTGGCTGGGGGCGCTCGGCCCCCGGCCACCGCACTGAGGAGACCACGTTGCCGCTCGACCCACGCCTCGTCCCCGTCATCGCGCTGCTCGCCGCCGAGGAGGTCAACACCACGGGCACCGCGGCCGAGCGCCGGGCCGACGCACTGGCCCGTCGGCAGGTCCGTGGCCTCCCGCTCGAGGCGGGTGGCCCCGACGGGCTGGCGACCCAGGACCTCGACGTGAGCGGGGTACCGGTGCGCGTGTACCGGCCCGGCCCCGGACGGCTGCCCGGCCTGCTCTACATCCACGGCGGCGGCTGGTGGGCGGGCAGCGTCGACGAGTCCGACGCCACCTGTCGCCGGAAGGCGCGCGACCTCGGCGTCGTCGTGGTGTCGGTGGACTACCGGCTCGCCCCGGAGCACCCGTTCCCGGCGGGGCTCGACGACTGCTGTGCCGTCACGCGGTGGATGTTCGACGCCGCGGACGAGCTGGACATCGACCGCGACCGCATCGCGGTCTGCGGGGCCAGCGCCGGTGCCA
>JAWWOJ010000105.1:0-2659 GCA_033851885.1 Frankiales bacterium
GACAGCACCGCCCATGGCCGGTCGAGCACCTCGCCGAGCCGGCGGCACCCCTCGGGCGAGCCGGGGTATTCCAGCTTCAGTAGGTCGCAGTCGATCTCGTTCAGCGCACGCGCCGCCTCGACGACGGCGTCCTCGCGGCGCCTGCCCGAGAGGTCTTCGCCCTCGAACGGGTACACCAGGTTCTCGATCACCGACGGGATGCCGACCTGCTTGCAGTCGGCGACGACCTCGTGCACGGCCTGCAGACACTGCTCGACCAGATCGGGCTCGCCCGCGGCAGGGGAGGGACGGTCGGCCCGCAGTTGGGCGAAGAACTTGTTCGCATCGCCGCTCTGCGACAGCACCCACCGTGAGTCCAGCGCAGGGTCGCGGCGCGTGACCGGCTCCACGCCCAGCTTGCCGCGCTCGGCAGGCTCGGAGGCCACCAGCAGGCCGCAGGACTCGGCGAGCGCCCCGGTGCCGGTAACCGCAGGGACGCCGTACGTCGGGTCGAACAGGATGCCGCTCGCCAGCGGGGTGAGGACGCGGGCGACGTCGGTCTTCGCCTTCACCATGTCGTCGTCGGTGGCGTCGACGCCGACCGCACTGAACATGCGCCGCAACGTGTTTCGCTGGTCCATCGCGATGATCGAGAACACGCCATCTGACGCGATGTCGGCAAGTGTGCGCACGGGTTGGGTAGTGAACTGGGTGGACATGTCGCTCCTTCTAGACGGGGCTTGGGACGATGGCCCGTTGGGCCAACAGGGCGGCACCGGCGACGCCGGGCTCGGACAACTCGGAGAACGTCAGGTGGTCGATCACCGCGGACTTCGCCGTCCGCACGCTCGCCATTCGGGTCCAGCCGCCGCTCGCAACCGCCCGTGAGTGCGGGCCGACGACGGCTTCGATCAGGTCGAGCATGGCCCTGGTCTCGCTCGCGGTGTAGCGCGTGGCCGCGGCCCAGATGGCGGCCGGATCGGCTCCGTCGCGCACGCGCAGAACCACGTCGTCGCCCGTCGGACCGGCCCCGGAGACGTGCAGGCCGGCCGGCAGCGACCCGACCGCCAGTGCGGCGTGGTCGAGTGCTTCCCGCTCCGCCGCGGCGGTCATCCCCAGCAGCGCGAGCACCCGGCGCAGCAACAGACCACCGCGAACACCACCGATGAGCGCGCTCGTGTCTGGCAGCACGTGCATGCCGACCGAGATACCCTTCCCGACAAGGTGTTCACGCTGCTCGTCGGTGAGCACACCGGGCAACGACCGGACGACGACGTCGGCGGTTCCGGTGGAGTTGAAGAGTTCGTCGGGACCCGTCGCACCAACGCCGATGGCCGCCACTGCGTGGTCGTGGCCGCCGACGACGAGCGCGGCACCCTGCAGGTACGCCGGTAATCCGGTGTGCGCCAGCGTGCCAACGCTCTCGCCGTACGGCTGACGGGCGGGCAGCAGCGTCGGTGGCAGGCCCAGCTCCTCCGCACCTTCGGTCCACGGTGCGCCCGTCGCCTGGTCGAGCAGGCCAGTTCGGGATGCCAGCGACGGCTCGTGCACCAGCTCGCCGCCGAGCCGGTGCACGACGTATTCGGGCATGCTGAGCCAGCGGTGCGCGGGTGTCAGCTCGAGCCCGTTGTCGACGAACCACAACAGCTTCGCGACGCTGGCCTGGCAGTCCAACGGCAGCCCGGTCCTGCGTACGAAGGGAACTCCGAAGTGCTTGTTGCGCACCGCTATCGACTCGATCTGCCGGGTGCCGCGGCGGTCGAACCACGCGACCACGGGTGTCAGCGGACCGCCGGACCCGTCGAGCAGCACACCGCTCTCGGCCAGCCCCGCCACGGCAACCGCTGACACCCACAGCGGCGCACTGGCAGCGGCCTGTTCGTAGGCGCGGTGCAGCAGCTCGACGGCGAGTCCAACGAAACACTCGGCGTCGAGCTCGGTGCCACCATCCGGCGTTGTCTTCCACGGTGTGCGGGCCTCGACCAATGCCAGCTGTTCGCCATCTGGTGTGCGCAACAAGGCTTTCGACATCGTCGTGCCCAGGTCGACGCCTGCAACGGCTTCACGCGCAATCACGGCCGCAGCTCCCCGGAGCCGCGCGGAATCAGGCGCACGGGAACGTGGATCGTCGACACGGGCAGGTCGGGTTGGGCGATCCGCTCGGCAAGCCGGGTGGCGGCCGCCGCGCCGACGGTCTCAGCCGAATGGTCGACGACCGTGATGCCGGGTCGCAGTAGGTCGGCCATTGCGAAGTCGCCGAAGCAGACCAACGCGACGTCGGTTCGGCCGAGGGAGTGCAGGGTCGGCACGACGCCGAGTGAACAGCGGGTCGCCGCGCTCAGTAGTGCGGTTGGGGGAACGTTGCAGGCCAGCAGGTTTCGTGTCGCCTCCGCCGCTGAGGACGGGTCTGGGCACTCGGCGTTGACGAGCCTCGGGTCCGCGTCGAGCCCGTGCGCGGCCATGGCGCGCCGATATCCGGCCAGCCGGGCCCGCGACGTCGGGACTAGCGGATGGTCGCTGACATACGCGATCCGCCGGTGACCGTGCGCGACGAGGTGATCACCGGCATCCGCCGTGGCGGCCTCGTCGTCGATGCCGACCACGTCGGCATCGAGCCCGGGAGCGGCACGGTCGACCAGCACCAGCGGTGTGTTGGTGCGCAGCCAGGCGTGGTCACCGG
>JAWWOJ010000142.1:0-2704 GCA_033851885.1 Frankiales bacterium
TGTGGGCCCGTCGCCATCAGCATGAGTACGGCTCCACCAGCGAGGATTTGGGGCACATCGCGATCACTCAGCGCAATCATGCGGGGCCCAACGAGCACGCTCTGCGACGCGAACCGCTGACCATGGACGACTATCTTGCGGCGCGCTGGATCAACGAGCCGTTCCGGGTACTGGACTGCACATCCGAGGTCGACGGCGCGGTAGCGGTGCTGATCGTCGGTGAGGACATCGCTCGCAATACCAAGCAGCCCCCGATGTGGCTGGTCGGATCGTCGAATTCGCAAGGCGGGGCCGGCTGGAGCGAGTGGGACGACCCCACCGAGATGTACTCGCGCACAGCAGGTCCGAGGATCTGGGAGAAGACGGGCCTGAGCCCGTCGGATATGGACGTGGCGTGCATGTACGACTGCTTCACCTACACCGTGATGGCCACCATGGAGGGCTTCGGCTTCTGCGAGAAAGGCGAGGTGGGCAAGTTCTTCTCGACCGGACGCGCCACCTACGGCGGTGACGTGGTGGTCAACCCGCACGGCGGACTGCTGTCCGAGGGCTACATCCACGGCCTTAACCACCACTACGAGGCGGCGCTGCAACTGCGGCACGCGGCCGGTGTGCGTCAGGTCGAGGACGCCCAACTGGCACTGGTGACCGCGGGCGGCGGGCCCTTCGGCGGTGCGAACGTCTACAGCAAGGAGCACCCATGACGAATCCCGCACTGGCGGCACCGGTTCCGGTACCCGACCCGGATTCGGCGCCGTACTGGCAGGGTCTCAAGGATGGCAAGTTGATGCTGTGCCGCTGCGACGACACCGGGAAGTGGATCCACCCGCCGCTGGAACGCAGCCGGTACACCGGGGGCCCGGTGCACTTCGAGGAAGTCAGCGGCGAGGGCATCATCTTCAGTTACATCGTGGTCCGCCAGGCCCTCGTTCCCGGCCGGGTACCCCCGTACGTCGTCGGGCTCGTCGAACTCGCGGAGCAGCCCGGACTGCGCCTCAATGCGGTCATCGATGCCGATCCGGCCGACGTCCGAATCGGTCAGCCCGTGCGGGTTCGCATCGTTGATCTCGCTGAGAGTGGTTATCGCATACCCGAATTCGTCATAAACGAGATGTAGACAGTAGTCAGCTCAACAACGTCCCGGTGCCCAGGTCGGAATAAGCCTGAGCGAAGCGGTCGAGCACCGCGCCGACGACCTCGACCGAATACATCTCCTCGGGTGCGATCGCCCACATGCAGAAGCCCCAGGCCGGGCTCTCGCGATAAGCGGTCCACATCGCCTCGCGATCGGGTAGCGAGGTGACGCCGGCGTCGAGCAAACGACCGCGGTAGTTGTCCAGCAACTCACGCTCGTGCGCCCGCCGAAGCTCCGGGGATAGCGCGGCGATCAACGCATAGCCAATGTCGTGTGACCACGAGCCGCGCCGAATCAGTTGCCAGTCAAGGACACCCATTCGGCCGTCGGGCAGCACATACGTGTTGCGCGGATGCGGGTCGCCGTGCAGGACTGTGATCGGGTCGCGAGCCACCCGCTCCTGGAGGCTCCAGAACGCCGACTCCATCCCGTCCATGTCGGTGCCCGCGGTATCCAGGAGGGCCTTCTTGTAGGGGGCGTCCATCAGTCCGCGGATTATCGCAAACCCGTTGTCGCGCAGAAAGTCTGCAAATCCACCCGTGACGGGATCCTGTAGCCAGGACAGGTCGCCGCCGTCGACCAGTCGTCGGCTGCCCCAGAACGGAGCGTGCAGTTGGCTCAATGTGGCCAGCAGCGCGTCGGCCTGCTCGACGGTAAGGCCGGCCACCGCGTCGGGGACCTGCGCGCCGCGCAAGGTGATGTCCTCGCCGAGGATCAGGAATTGCGACGGACCGTCGAGGTGGTCGGCGAAGTAGGTCGTCATGGTCTCGACCTTCAGGTCCGGACGCAGGTCGCGGTAGAACTTGGTCTCGTCGTCGTATAGAACAGTCCCACCACCACCTTCGGACAACGATTCGTCGAATGCCTCCGGCAGGTCGTGCACCGTTCTCAGTTGCGTTTTGATGAAGAGCCGCTGCGGAAGTCGGGCATGCGGATCGGCGTACTTCACGTCGAGGTGCAGGTGCGATGTGGTGCCCTGCCAGGTGCGTCCAATTGTGACGCCGGTGACCGTCGCGTCGGGATCGTGTCGGCGTAGTAGCGACGTCAGGACGTGGGGCGTGATGTCGTCGGCGGACTGAAGCGTGACGTGCAGGGCTTGGCCGGTCATCACAATCCTCGTCGGTTAGTTCAAGTATGACAGTTGACTGTCACGTTAGCACCGAAGCCCAGGGGCCGAGCCGGTTTGGCGCTCTACGTCGACTCAACTGGACGAAATAGCGGCAGCCACACTCGACTGTCGTCCTCGCCCGACAGTGCGGTCCAGTCCTCAAAGAAGACCTCGACGGCCATCCCGACGCTGATCTCGTCCGGCGCAACGTCGACCACGTTGGAAATCAGCCGAGTATCGGGTTCCTCGGCCAGCTCGACCATTGCCACGATGTAGGGCGGTTCGAAACCCGGAATCCAGGTCTGGCGGTTGACCGTATACGCCGCCACGGTTGCCCGCCCGGAGACGGGTTCTGGTGCCACGTCGGTACTGCGACAGCGCCAGCAGGCCGGCCCCGGCGGGTGGAAGAAGTGGCCGCAGCCGTGGCACCGGGTGATCACTAACTCGCCGTTGCGCCCACC
>JAWWOJ010000205.1:0-8131 GCA_033851885.1 Frankiales bacterium
CGCTCTCCGGGCCTGCCGGGTTGGCGTAGCCGTAGCCGGAGTACTCGATCAGCGTCGGGTACGGCGGGGCGTAGTCGGGCAGCCCGCTCGGCAGCGTGAAGGCGGGCGTGCCCTGCCCCGCCGGGGTGGTGGGAGGCCAGACGTTGATCGCCAGCTGCGTGCCGTCACGGGTCGTCAGGTAGCCGTAGCCCTGGTCCTTGATCGACTGGTCGTAGACCTTGGGATCCCACGGCGCCGACTGCTCCGAGTGCACCGTGATCGGCCCGGACTGCGGCCCGCCGGGCAGCTGTCGTACGCGGTAGCCGGACCCGGGCGTGACGCCGTAGAAGACGAGGCCGCCCAACGAGTCGGCCGGCTTGGTGGCGACCCGGTGCCCTGCGCGGTCCAGCAGCGTCGCCTGTGCCCCGGCGGGCAGGCCCGTGACGTAGACCTGCTTCGCGCTGCCGTGCGCGGAGAACGCGCTCGCGTGCGCGGTCGCCGCGGAGCTGGTGACCGCTCCGAGCAGGCCGGCCAGCAGAGCGGTGATCAGCGAGATCCTGAGCGATGCCACGTGGCTGCGCACGATGAGACTTCTCCTCACGGCCGACTTTCCTGCGTGTTACGCGGGCAGTCTTCGACGCCGCGGCCGCGAGTCCTTCACGGCCTCGCGGCCGGCTCGCGAGAGGGCGGGTCGTGCGCGAGGCCATACGCGATCAGGTATGCCGATGCGCGATCGCATATCGGCCCGGCGGGGACAGTCACCCCCCGGCGGGCACGCTCCGCTCAGCTGACGAGGATCCGATGGCCCGCCCGCTCGCCGATGTCCTCGAACCCGAGCCGGGCCAGCAGTCGCAGCGACGTCTCGTTGCCGGGCAGCACCTCGGCCCGCACCGACCGGGCGCCTTGGCCGCGGACCCACTCGACGAGCAGCCGGACGGCTTCCGTCCCGAGGCCGCGGCCGCGAGCCGACGGGGCGAGCCCATAGCCGATTTCGACCTCGCCGTCCTCGTCGGGCGGGCCGAACCAGCCGCAGTCGCCGACGACCACGCCGTCCTCCACGACCAGGAAGGTGCCCGGGCCGCCGCCGTGCTCGGCGAACGGGCGCAGCGCGTCGTAGCTGTCCTCGTGCGGCCAGTCGCCGGCATGCGGCACGTCGACAGCGGAGTAGGAGAGGACGGCCTGCGCCAGGTCCAGCGTGACCGGCTCGAGGGAGATCACTCGGCGGGAGGTTCGGGAAGCGCCGCCGCCAGGTCCGCGGCCACCAGCCCCACCTGCCAGGGTCGGGCGCCCCACTTCGTCAGGCAGGCGGTCACGGTGTCCACCGAGACGGGCGAAGGCGGGGTCCAGGCCAGCCGGCGGACGGCCTCCGGCGCGATCAGGTTCTCGGCCGGAATCGTGTGGGACTCCGCGAGCGCGGTCACGGCCGCGCGGGCCCGGGCCAGCCGGCGGGCCGCCTCGGGGTCGCGCTCGGCCCAGCGGTTGGGGGGCGGTGGACCGTCGCCGGCAGGGGCGGGCTGGGGCAGCTGGTCGTCGGGCAGCAGCGCGGCCTTCTGCAGGGCGCCCCACCAGGTGTCGACATGCCGCCGGGTCGAGCGGCCGCCGAAGACCGGCAGCGCCAGCAGGTCCGCGGGCGTGGCGGGTGCGGCCGCCACAGCGCTGATGATGGCGGCGTCCGGAAGGATCCTGCCGGGGGCGGTGTCGCGGCGCCTGGCCATCGCGTCCCGGACCTCCCACATCGCCCGCACGCCCGCCAGTTGGCTGCGGGTGCGCAGCCGGTGGATCCCGGAGGTACGGCGCCAGGGGTCCGTCCGCGGAGGGGCGGCGGGAGCCACCCGGACCGCCTCGAACTCCTCGTAGGCCCAGCCGAGCTTGCCCTGCTTGCGCAGCTCCTCCTCGAGCGCGTCACGGAGCTCGAGCAGCACCTCGACGTCGAGCGCCGCATAGACCAGCCAGTCGCGGGGCAGCGGGCGCGTCGACCAGTCGGCGGCGGAGTGGCCCTTCTCGAGGCGGTAGCCGAGGACGTTCTCGACCATCGCGCCGAGCCCGACCCGCTCGAACCCGGCGAGCCGTCCGGCGAGCTCGGTGTCGAAGACCTCGGGAGCGACCATGCCCACCTCCGCCAGGCACGGGATGTCCTGCGACGCGGCATGCAGCACCCAGGGGGCGTCCTGCAGCACCTTGCCGAGCAGCGACAGGTCAGGGCAGGCGATCGGGTCGACGAGCGCGCTGCCGGACCCCTCCCGGCGCAGCTGCACGAGGTAGGCGCGCTGCGAGTACCGGTAGCCGGAGGCCCGCTCGGCGTCGACGGCGACCGGTCCGGTGCCGCCGGCGAAGCGGGCGACGACCTCGGCGAGGCCGGCGGCCGTCTCGGTGACCGGAGGGACCCCTACGCGGGGCACCAGCAGAGGGATGACCTCTGGCTCCTCCGGTTCGGTCACGCGGGCCAGACTACGTGCGGCCTCAGGAGAAACGGCGCAACGCGCGGTAGACCGGCACGCCGGTCGAGTTCGGGGCATAGGTGGAGGTGTCCGACGTCAGCGTGAACGCACCCTTGTCCGAGCCGTCGAAGGCGAAGGCGAGCCAGCCCCACGCGGGCTTCTGGGACTCGAGGAACGACAGCGTCTCGCGGTAGTAGCCGGAGCCGTCGACATCGCGGACTCCGGCCTTCGAGGGCCAGCCGAACTCGGTCACCCAGACCGGTGCCTGCTTCGCGATCGGCACCCAGCGCTTCAGCAGGTCGAGGTTGGCGTGCGCGTAGCCCTCGTTCTGGCACGCTCCGGGACCGGGGCACGAGTAGGGGTGCATGGCGTAGACGGGATGCCCGCGGAGCAACTGGACCGGCGGCGCGGTGGCCCAGTCGTAGGCGTCGACGACCACCAGATGGCCCGGAGCCGTCTTCGTGACGAGGTCGTAGAGCTCCTGCATCCCGGCGGCCCGGTATCTCGGCTGGGTCGCCCGGCAGGCGACCCGTGCAGTCAGCGGGAGTGTCGGATCGCAGTCCTGGAAGGTCGCCTTCGTCGTACCGTTTCGCCAGATCTGCTCCGAGACCCAGTGCGGCTCGTTGTAGAGCTCGAACGCCACCCGCGGGTTGGCGGCGAAGTGCCTGGCGACCGAGCTCCAGAACTGCTGGGCCACGGGGGCGTCGGGCATGGCGTGCCGCCCGACGTTGGCGCATCCGGCGGTGCTGGTGTGCAGGTCGACGAGCGCGACCATGCTGCGCGCGGTGATCCAGCGGACCTCCGCGTCGATCCGCTTCCGGTAGGTCGACGGCTGGTCCGCCAGCGCCTGGCAGGACCCGGTCCACTGCGCCTCGCCGACGAGCACCCGGACGGCACCGGCGTGCCAGGAGGTGGCGTGGTCGCTGCCGATCCACCCGATCTCGGCCGGGGTGACCGCGACCCCGCTCGAGTCGCCGCCGCCCTCGGTGCCGGCGCGGTTGACGCCCCGCAGGACGACGGTGTGGCCGGCGCTGTCCACGATCCGGTTGCCCGACACGTGCAGGCCGGACGGTACGGCGGCAGGCGAGGGCTGGGCGAGACAGGCCGCTGTCGCGGCGGTGGCAGCGATCAGCGCGCGTCGGGGCAGGCGCACGAAGACTCCGGACAGGAGCAGGACTTTTGGGAGGTACCCAAACCTTACTAAGTCAGGCCAGATCGGCCTAGCGGATGACACCCGCGCGCATCGCCAGGGCGACCATCTCGGCGCGGTCACCGGTGCCCAGCTTGCGAGCGATCCGGGCCAGGTGCGACTTGACGGTCAGGGCCGACAGGCCGAGCTCGTCGCCGATCTGCTTGTTGGACTGACCGTCGGCCACCAGACGGAGCACCTCGACCTCGCGGCCGGAGAGCTCGGAGACGCCGGTGTCGACCGGGCCGCCGCGCAGTCCCGCGGCGAGCAGCGAGGCGACCGACGGGTCGGCGTATACGCCGCCGTCGAGCACCCGGCGCACGCCGTCGGCGACGACGACGGGGGAGGCGGACTTCAGCAGGTAGCCCTGGGCGCCGGCCACGAAAGCGGCGCGCACGCTGTAGGGGTCGTCGGCTGCCGACAGCACGACGAGGCGCTGCCAGCCCGCGGAGCGCAGGTCGGCGAGCAGGTCGAGGCCGGAGCCGTCCGGCAGACCGAGGTCGAGGACGCACAGCTCACGCGGACCGGAGAGGTTCGCGCGGGCGCGGGCCTCACCGATAGTGGCTGCCTCGACGACCTCGCGAGCGCCCATCATCTTGAGGCGGTTCACCATCGACTCCCGCACCAGCGGGTGGTCGTCCACGACCATGGCGGAGAAGCCAGGGTTCTCCCCAGCCTGCGCCGGAATGCTTTCCAGCGCGCCCTCGAGACCGGCTGCCACCGCGTCCTCCACCACTTCGTTGCGGGGTCGATCCCCGCGTCCTACACCCTCTTTCGGCTGCCCGGCACCGGTCCTGTAGCGGGAAGTTGCTCCAGTTGGCCCAAGGAACCCTGTTAGGCCGATCGGCTGACAAGACGTGCCCGGGCTGCAGTCGGCCCCCTTGGCTGCCGAAGCACTGACGAACACAGCCCTCAGGAGGACCGCGTGACCCGATCTGCTGCCGTACGCCGCGCCTCCGCGGGCGCGATCGTCGGGGTGGTCCTGGGGTCCGGCGCGCTGCTGGCCCTCCCGACCGGGCCCGAGCTTCAGGCCGTCGTCTCCTTCGACGGGGCGCCCCGCACCGTCGCCGGTGTGACCGTCATCGGCCGGCTCCCGAACCTCGACATGGCTGTCGTCCGCGGCCCGGAGTCCGCGCTCGCGCAGCTGGCCCGCACCCCTGGCGTCCGCGGCCTCGACCTCGACAACTCCGTGCAGCTGGACAGCCGTCACGACGACGACTCGTCGGGAGCCTGGCTCGCCTCGCAGGGCCTCGGTGGCAGCGCCGGTCTCGCCGGCGCCGGCGCGCACATCCGCATCGCCCTGGTCGACACCGGCGTCACCGACACCGCCGCCCTCAACCGGGCCTCGGGCCGGCTGGTCGACGCGGTCGACGCGTCGAACCCTGGCGAGCTCCGGACCGGTGGGGTCTACGACGACGGCTACGGCCACGGCACGTTCATGGCCTCCGTGATCGCCGGAGCAGCGGTCAACGGCACCCGAGGCAAGGCGCTCGGGGTTGCTCCCGGCGCGACGGTGCTGAACGTGCGCGTCGCCAAGAGCGACGGCACCACCTCGCTGTCGCGCGTCCTCGGGGGCCTCGACTGGGTCCGGGGACACGCCAGCCAGGTCGACGTCGCCAACCTCGCGCTCTCGCACGACCGACCGCAGAAGGCGTACGGAGCCGACCCGCTCACCGACGCCGTGGAAAAGGTGCGGGCCGCGGGAGTGACCGTCGTGGTCGCCTCCGGCAACGAGCCCGGCAAGGTCGGGGACCCGGGCTTCGACCCGCGGGTCCTGACGGTCGGCGCGGCCGACGTCGACAGCGGACGGGTGGCTGCCTTCAGTGGCTCCGACGTGGTCGACGGCTATGCCAAGCCCGACGTCGTCGCCAGCGGTGTCAACGTGCTGGGACTGCTGCCCAAAGGCTCCGTCATCGAGCGGGCCGCGTCCACCAAGCATCTCGCGAACGGGCTGTTCCGCGGTTCGGGTACCAGCCAGGCGACGGCCATCACCTCCGGCCTCGCCGCGATCTACCTCGCCGCCAACCCGGGATCCACGGCGCTTCAAGTGAAGTCAGCGATCCGCTGCGCCGCCGGCGACCTGCACGGCAAGCGCGACGGCGCCGGTCTCGTGGAGACCACCACGACCCCGTGCTCCGGTCCCGACGGCCAGGCTCTCGACGGCAGCGGGGACGCCTCGGGTGAGGCCGACTTCGACGCCAGCTCCTGGTCCGCCTCCTCGTGGTCCGCGTCCTCCTGGTCTGCCTCCTCGTGGTCCGCGTCCTCCTGGTCCGCGTCCTCCTGGTCCGTCGGCAGCTGGGGCTGCAACGGCGACTGCCCTGACGGAGGCACTGACTCGTGAGCCCGACGCGCGTCGTCTCCGCCGTGGCTGCTGCCACGGCGGTCGTCGGCGTGCTCGCAACCTGCTTCGACGTCTTCGCGAGCCCGGCCTGGTGGGCCGTGCCCCTGCTCGCGCTGGCCGTGGCCGCGTCGGAGATGGCCGTCGTCAACCTGCAGTTCGGCCGGCAGAGCTGGAGCTTCTCGCTCACCGAGAGCGCGCTGGGCGGCGCCTGGGTCATCGGCACCGGCAGCTGGACCACCCTCGGCGTCTTCCTCGGCGTCCTCATCGCCCAGACGGCGTTGCGCCGGCCGACTGTGAAGAAGCTGTTCAACCTCTCGATCTTCACCAGCGGCGCGGCGATCGGGTCGCTCGTCGCCGCGGCATGCGGTGGCGGGATCTTCGGAGCCATGGCCGGCCTCGCCGCGTGGTTCCTCATCAACAACACGCTCGTCGGCCTCGCCGTCTCGGTCACGAGCCGGCGGCCGTTCGTGCCGATGCTCGTCACTTCGCTGCCGCTCTCGCTCGTGCACACCGCAGGCAACAGCTCGATCGGCCTGCTCGCCGCATACCTCGGGATGACGGCCCCGCTGGGACTGTCCGGCCTCGTCGTACCCCTTGCCCTGCTCTGGACCTCCTACGACCAGCAGACCCGACAGACGCAGGAGGCGCGGCTGTTCGCGGAGCTCGCCGCCGGTCAGGAGCGGGCCACCGGCCGCAGCTCCGACTCCTCGGCCCGCGTCGTGGTCACCGCCGCCGCCCGGCTGTTCGGCGGCGCCGACGTCGAGATGGTGCTGCTCGCCGCGGACGGACCGGTCCGCTACGCCGGCGACGAGAGTGGCACGCCGCAGCGGCTGCGCGTGGAGTCGGAGGTCTTCGACGAGGCCTGGGTGATGCGGGCGCTCGGCTCGAAGGGCGTCAGCGTCGGCATCGAGGAGGGCCGGCCGTGGTGCTCGGGCGTCCTCGAAGGCCCCGCCGGGCCGCAGGCCGTCATCGTCATCCGCCGAGGGGTCGGCTCGCCGGCCTTCGGTCGCGCCGACGTACGCCTCGCCGAGGTACTCGTCAGCCAGGCCCAGGGCTGGCTGTCCGTCGCCGACCTGCGCGAGCAGGCCCGGACCGCGTCGCAGCAGGCCTCCGCGGCCGGCAGCGCCGCGCGCGGCATCGCCGACCTCGGTGCCGCGACCGCGCCCGCCCTGCTGGTCCTGCGCGAGTCCGCCGACCGGCTCGCCCGGCTCGCCGAAGCCGACGGCGGCGTCGACGACATCGTCGAGGAACTGCACCTGGTCGAGCGCGCCGTCGCGTCGCTGCTCGGTGCCATCGCCCTGGCCGCCGACCCCGATCTCGTGGGCGCGGGTGGCAGGGAGACGCCCGCCGTCCCGAGCCGCCCCGCCACGGACTGGACGACCACGGGCATCCTCCGGTGACCCGTCGAAGTGGGCTGCCGCTCGCTGTCTGGGCCGCGCTCCTCGTGGGAGGCGCGGTCCTCACCGTGTGCGGGGTCATCGCAGCGGTGCTCCACGTCGACGGCGCGCTGACGCCCACCGCCGACCGAGCGCTGGCCGCCGGAGCCTGCGCGGGCCTGCTCGTCGTGCTCTGCTCCGTCGTCGCGGCCATCCAGCTCGCCGGCGCCCTGCGGTCGCTCCACGAGGACGCCGCCCGGCGCCTCGCCGAGCCCGGACTACCGGTCGCGAGCACCCGGCTCGTCGCCCGCTCGTCGCTCGAGGTCGCGGAGCTCGCGCGCACGCTCGACGCCCTGCACCTGCGGGTACGGGTCGCCGATGAGCTCGGAGAGCGGCACCGCCGCGAGGCCGAGACCGCCGGAGCCGGTGTCTTCGAGCTGCTGTCCGGCCTGGTCGCCGCGGAGGAGGGCGCCCGTGGACAACTCGCCGCCGAGCTGCACGACACGGTGGCGCAGTCGCTCATGATCGCCCGCTCCATGCTGGCCGGAGACCCCGACGTCAGCAAGGTCGCCGACTACGTCGAGGACGCCGAGGAGCAGGTACGCGCGGTCATGGCGCGCACCCGACCTCCGGCGCTGCGCGACGGCGACCTCGCGTCGGCCGTCGGTGGGCTGCGTCTGGACATGAGCTCCCGCTACGGGCTCGCCGTGAAGGTCGAGTGGCCCGAGTCGCCGTACCCGCTGCCGCTCGCCTCCGCCGTCACCGTCTACCGGTTCTTCCAGGAGGCGCTGCTCAACGTCGTCAAGCA
>JAWWOJ010000221.1:0-5367 GCA_033851885.1 Frankiales bacterium
ACTCGTCGCCGCCCCACCGACCGACGACGTCCTCCGCGCGCACGCATGCCTGCAGCTGCTCCGCGACGGCCCGGAGCACCCGGTCTCCCTCAGCGTGCGAGTGCTCGTCGTTGACCCGCTTGAAGTCGTTGAGGTCGAGCAGCGCGACGGTCAGCGGGACCTGGTGGCGCGTGCAGTGGGCCCGCCAGCTGTGCAGCTGCGCCGAGCAGCCGCGCCGGTTGCGCAGCCCGGTCAGCGGGTCCTGCGCGGCCAGCACCTGCAGCTCGTCGACCAGGGCCTTGGTACGCAGGGCGGCTTGGGTGCGGGCGAGCACCTCCTCGGCCAGGAACGGCTTGGTGAGGTAGTCGTGCGCGCCACCGCGGAGGGCCTCGACCACGAACTCCCGCTCAGGTGCGCTGGTGACCATGACGACCGGCACCTCGCGGGTAAGGGCGTCCGCCTTGAGCTGGGCGAGCAGCGTCATCCCGTCGCCGTCGGGAAGGAAGCGGGCGAGCAGCACCAGGTCGGGCGGCCAGGTGCGGGTCCAGTCCAGGGCCTCAGCACAGTTCGACGCCTCAGCCACCACGTGGCCGAGGCCCCGCAGCACCCGGGCGAGCTGCGAGCGGGCCGCGGCATCGTCCTCGACGAGGAGGATCCGACCGGTGGCCTCGTCGCGAACCGCCATGAACCCTCCCTTTCCGTGCCGGTGGATGTGCAGCTACCGGCGACGGTAGACGCGCAAGTGCGCGCCGGACCTGAGCAGTTATGACTAGCCCTAGGGGGTCAGGCCGCATCCCCGCCGAGGTCCGCTCGTTACAGTCGTGAATGCCGCGCCGCCCCGCGGTTCGACCCGAAGGGACCCGACGTGCGCCTGACCCTGCGCCGGCTCGCCGCTCCCGTAGCGGCCCTGGCCACGCTCAGCGTGCTCGGGTCCGCCCCGCACTCGTCGGCCGCGACCCAGCGATTCGTCCCGTTCCGCGTGCACGGGCAGCCGGTCCGCGCGATCACCCTGACCGAGGAGCGTCAGCTCGCCGTCCTGTCGGTCCCGGACCTGGCGCGGATCAAGGCCGACGGCTTCAACACCGTGACGATCTACGTCTACCGCTACATGGACAGCGCCACGGCAAATCAGCAGAAGACGGGCGCGTTCACCGAACCGGACGCGGTGCTCGGACAGGTCATCGACCAGGCCCACAGCACCGGACTCGCTGTCCAGCTGATCCCCACGATCTGGGTCGGACTCGGACTCGGCCCGTTCTACTGGCGCGGAGGGATCCACCCGACCGACCACAACGCCTTCTTCGACTCCTACCGCGAGATGACCAACCACTACGCGGACCTCGCGACGCAGCACCACGTCGAGATCTTCGGTATCGGCAGCGAGATGATCTCGCTCGAGAACGAGGTCTCGCAGTGGCAGCACACGATCAGCGACGCCAGGCAGCACTTCAAGGGCCCGATCAGCTACTTCACCGTCTATGCCACCGTCGACCGCATCAGGTGGTGGAAGTACGTCGACCTCCCGGGCGTCTCCCCGTACATGTCGCTGTCGAGCAAGGCGAGCCCGGGCTACGACGAGATCGTGAACAACTGGAAGACCAAGCAGCTGCCGTACCTCCGTCACGACGCCGCCGCGGTTGGCCGGCCGCTGCAGATCGCCGAGATCGGCTACGGCTCGGGCCCGGGCGCGGCGACGCACCCTGAGCAGGTTCCGAGCGGGACGCCGGACGAGACGCTGCAGGTCAACCTCTACCGGGCCATGCTCGACGTCGTGCTCCCTGACAAGTCGTTCGACGGCATCTCGTTCTGGCGCTGGTCGGCCTACGAGTCGGGCCCGGGCAACACCGGCTTCTCCCCCAAGGGCAAGGCCGCAGAGTGCGTCATCGCGCAGCACTGGGCCGCGGCCGGGAGCACGTCGCTGACGCAGTGCTCCGCGCTCGGCCGCATCACTCTCTGAACCCTCTGGACCCTCTGAACCGCGACACTGGTGCGGTGAAGCCCGCCGTCGACGTCCTGGTCGTCACGCACGGTACGGCGGAGCTGACCGCTGACGCCCTGCGCCGGCTGCTCGACAGCGATCAGGGCGCCGAGCTCCGGCTGCTCGTCCACGACAACGCGTCGCCGGACGCGACGCTGGCCGTTCTCGCCGATCGGGTGCCCGAGGCAGCGGTGGTCGCGTCGCCCGTCAATGCCGGCTTCGCCGCCGGTGTCAACGCGCTCGTGGCGAGGTCGACCGCGCCGTGGCTGCTGGTCCTCAACAGCGACGCCTGGCCCGCGCCCGGCGCCGTCGGTGCCCTCGTGGACGTGCTGGCGGCACACCCGCTGGCCGGACTGGTGGCGCCCCGCCTCGCGTCGCCCGGCGGTGACCTCGAGCTCTCCGCTTTCCCCTTTCCGTCCGTGCGGGGCGCCGTCCGCGCAGCCCTGCTCCGCGAGCCGCACCCAGTCGCCCCGGCCGAGGTCGACTGGGTGGTCGGCGCCTGCTGGCTGGTCCGCCGCGAGGCCGCCCTCGACGCCGGGCCACTCGATGAGTCGCTGTTCATGTACGGCGAGGACGTCGCGTGGTGCTGGGCGTTGCGCCAGCGCGGCTGGCGGGTGCGCTACGAGCCGCCCGCGCTGGTGATGCACGTCGGCAACGCCAGCGGCTCCGCGCGCTTCGACGACGAGACCCGCACCCGGACGTGGGTGGCGAACGACCTGCGGCTCTACCCCCGCTGGGGACGTGCACCCCGGCTGTACCGGTGGGTCCGCGTCCTGGGTGCGCTGCGGGCCGCCCGGCTGGCGTCCGACGAGGGCACGAGGGCGCACTGGCGCGCCGTCGCGCGCGCCTACCGGACCTCACGCTCAGGTCCCTCCTGAGTAGCTGCCTGGGACCGACAAGTCAGGCGGTGGTGAACCAGAAGGTGAAGGCGCGCCGGTCGACCTCGGGGAGGCGGTCGAAGAGCGGGTCGGTGATGGCGAGCAGCTCGGGCCGGGTCGTGCAGTAGCCACCGGCGAGCACGGGATGGATGAACGGCGCCTCGGCGATGAGGTAGGCCGCCAGCAGGTACTGCTCGCTGAACCAGTACGTCGACCAGTCGGGGAGGTAGTCGCTCGGCAGCAGGATGTCGTGGATGCCGACCCGGACCCCCTTGGGCAGGTCGGGCAGCGCGTCGAGGAGGAAGACCGTCGCGTCGGAGTTGGTGAAGACCCGGTGGCTGTTGTCGACGAAGACGACGTCGCCGGGTTCCAGCTCGTCGTAGACGCCGGTGGTCAGCTCGTAGGGCCGGCGCACCACCTCGTCGCACAGGGCGTCGATCTCCGCGCGGGGATGGGGGTCGATCGACGTGATCGTCGTGCGGAGCCCACCGTCGCGCTTCGCCTGCGCGACGAAGGTGGTGGAGATGCCGCTGCCGGTCTCGATGTACCGCTTCGGGTCGAGGTCGCGCAGGGTCGTGTAGAGCAGGGCGGCGTCGAGACCGGGCAGGTACTGCGACAGCCAGTACGGCCGCCCAGGGGCGGTCTGCCGCAGATCGATCGTGGCCAGCTCGTCGGCGTAGTGCACAACCCGGTCGAGTCCCTCGCGGTAGCGGTCCTCGAAGCGCCCGAGGTAGGCCGCGATCCGGGCGTGCTCCGGCTTGCCGTAGCCCCACCGCGGCGACGGGTCGGCCGACGGTGGGTAGTTGAGCGTGATCGTCGGCAGCTCTTCGGTCCGCCTCGCGAGCCCGGCGGCGACCCGGTGCACGTGCGGCTTCACCCGCTGCTTGAACTCGTGGAGCCGGCTCACCGGCCCGAACGTACCCTCACGCGGTGCGGTGGCAGGTGGTGTCCGGGACCGGTGGCCTCGTGCTGCCTGCAGGAGCCCACCCGCTGACGACCCCTCGCCGTCGCAGCTGGGAGGGGGTGCGGCTGGTCGAGGACGTCGCGGTCTCCTCGACGCGTACGGCGGACGGCTGGGCGTTCGAGGGCCGGGCCGAGGTCGACGTGCTGATCGGTCCGTCCCCCGAGGCCGCCGAGGACCTGACGGTGCTCGGGTCCTTCGAGGTGCTCGACCTCGGGCGGTTCCTGGTCGGCGGGCAGGTGCTCGACGCGACCGATTTCGGTGGCGCGCGATGCCCGTCGGAGCAGACCGCGCTGCAGCTGTGGCGGATCGCCCGGTACCGCGGCGGACCGTTCTGGGACGGCGTCGCCCTGGTCGTCGCGGACTGGGTGCGCACCAGGCTCGGACAGCCCCACGACCTGCTCGGCCAGGGCGAGACCCACACCCGCTTCGTGGCCGACGGGGTGCTGCTGCTCGCCGCGCTCGGCGAGGACCGGACCGAGGTGCTTGAACCGCTGCGGGCGGGCGACTGGTATGTGCACGACTCACTCGACGACGGCCGCGACAAGGTGCTCAACACGCACGTCCTCGCGCTGCTGGCCCGACGGGCCGCGGGTCATGACGGGGACGTCGGCGTCGCGGCCCTGCACGCTGCGCTGGCACCAGCGACGGGTCCGCGGTCGTGGGCGCACGGCGCGGACCTCCTCGCCGGCGACCTGGCGCACGGCTGGCTTCCGCGGCGACGCGTCTTCACCGGCCATACGCACGCGGCCGAGACCCGCGCCGCGCGGCAGCGTCATCGGGACGGGACGCTGGTGCTGACCACCGGCCGCACCGGCCGCGACGTGCGATCCGAACCCGCCCCGGCGTACCACACCGTCAACACCGCCGACCTCGCGTCCTACGCCGTGGGGACCCGAGATCCCTTGGTGCACAAGGCATCTGAGGCCGCCGCCCGTTATGCGCTGGGGAGCGGACACTGGCGCGGCCTGCTCCGCGACAGGGACCCGATCGTGCTGCTGGTCCCGCCGATCCTGCTGCGCCTGGGTCAGGGCCGGCGCGCGGAGCGGTGGGCCGATCGCCTGGTCCGGCAGGGCTTCGCGCCGGCGATGGGCTGGCCCGGGTACGTGGACCGGCCGTGGGACCGGCTGCCCGCCGGCTGCCTCTAGCCTGCAACGGTGCGCCTCGCCCTCGTCCACCCGTTCCACTGGGACGACGTGCGCCGCGGTGGCGAGCGCTACTTCGGCGACCTGGCGCGGTGGATGGCGGCGCGCGGTCACGAGGTCGAGGTCATCACCGGCACGCACGGGCCGGAGCAGGTCGACGTCGAGGGCTCGCTGACCGTGCGACGGGTGCCCCACCGGCTGCCTCGCCGGCTCGCCGACCGGGGGGTCTCCCTGGTCGATGCGTTCGGGCCGACGGCGTACCGGCACCTGAGGGGACGGCGTTTCGACCTCGTGCACGCCCTGACGCCGATGGCGTCGCTCGCCGCGCGGGCAGCCCGCCAGCAGGTGCTGCTCACCGCCCTCGGCCACCCGACGCGCGAGCAGTTCGGCGTCCGACCCGGTCATCGGTGACGATGCTCGTCATGC
>JAWWOJ010000229.1:0-3445 GCA_033851885.1 Frankiales bacterium
AGCTGGGCCACCGGCGCGGGCATCGTCGTCGTGCGCGGTCATGGCCGGCTGACCGGCGAGAAGCAGCTGGTGGTGGACGGTGTGACGCTCACCGCCCGGCACGCGGTCGTCATCGCGACCGGGTCGGCGCCCGCCCTGCCCCCCGTCGAGGGCCTCGCCGAGGCGCACCCGTGGACGTCTCGGCAGGCCACCAGCGCCACGCGGGCGCCCAGTCGGCTCGCCGTGCTCGGCGGCGGCGTCATCGGCGTCGAGATGGCGTTCGCCTACCAGGCCCTCGGCTCCCAGGTGGCCCTCGTCGAACGCGGCGAGTGCGTGCTCGCCAACAACGAGCCCGAGGCGGGCAGGCGGGTCCTGCAGGCACTGCGCGACGCAGGTGTCGACGTCCGCACCGGGGCGTCGGTGCGGCAGGTCAGCCGCGATGGCACGGTGACGATCACGCTCGACGACGGCACCACGATCGAGGCGGACGAGGTGCTCGTCGCTGCCGGCCGGCGCGCCAACACCGACGACCTCGGGCTCGAGTCGATCGGCCTGACCCCTGGCGACTGGCTGTCGGTCGACGACACGATGCAGGTCGAGGGTGTCGACTGGCTGTACGCCGCCGGCGACGTCAACCACCGGGCGCTGCTGACCCACATGGGCAAGTACCAGGCACGGGTCGCCGGCACGGTCATCGCCGCCCGTGCCAAAGGCGAGCAGGTCACCGGCGCGTGGACCAAGCACGCCGCCACCGCCGACCACGACGTGGTGCCGCAGGTCGTCTTCTCCGACCCACCCGTCGCCTCCGTGGGCCTCACCGAGAAGGCCGCCCGCGCCAAGGGCCTCGACGTGACGACCGTGTCCTACGAGATCGGCGACACCGCCGGAGGGTCCCTGTATGCCGACGACAACCCCGGCTGGGCGCAGCTGGTCGTCGCCGGCGACCGGCTCGTCGGCGCGACCTTCTACGGACCAGGGGTGACCGAGATGGTGCACGCTGCGACGGTCGCCATCGTCGGTGAGGTGCCGCTGCAGCGGCTCTGGCACGCGGTGTCGAGCTACCCCACCCAGACCGAGGTGTGGCTGCGCCTGCTCGACCAGCTGCCGCACGGATGACACTGGAGCTGCTGGCCTGGCGGCGCGCCGTCAGTGACCTGTACGCCGCCGTGCGGGCCGTGGAGCCGGCCGCGGGACACGCGCTCTGGAAGGCCGGTCGCGACGAGCTGTTCCGTACCTCGTCGGAGTCGCCGCTGCTGCCGGACGACCCGCGCCGGTCGACGGGGCTGCCCGTCGCGGCGTACGACCCGGCGTGGCGCGTCGAGGTGCCGCTGGAGCCGGCGCCGCCGTCCCGCCGGACCCTCGAGGGCGGCATCGGGATGGATCGCCTCGGGCTGCTCAGGACGCCGTGGGGGCCGCTCGACGCGTGGTGGCTCGCGGAGTACTCCGGCGGCCTGTTCGTGCCGGTGAAGGACCGTTCGGCGGGCACGACCTCCTACGGGGCGGGCCGGTACCTGCTCGACACGGCGAAGGGCGCTGATCTCGGGGGCTCGGTGGTGGTGGACCTCAACTTCCTCTACCACCCCAGCTGCGCCTACGACCCGGTGTGGAGCTGCCCGCTGGCGCCCGAGGGGAATGTCCTCGACGTGCACGTGGCTGTCGGTGAGCAGAACCCGTGACGTTCGCCACGCGTCAACGTGAATGTCGGACCCCTGGGGAAGGCTGAGGAACATGTCTCTGGTGCGGACGCAGACGCTGACCGACCGGTTCGTGGAGTCACGGGCCCTGACGGAGGCGCTGGCGGCGCCGCTGTCCGCCGAGGACCAGACGGCGCAGTCGATGCCGGACGCCTCCCCGACGAAGTGGCACCGGGCCCACACGACCTGGTTCTACGAGGAGTTCGTGCTCGGGTCGCGTGACGAGGACCCCTACGACGCGTCGTTCCGGTTCCTGTTCAACAGCTACTACGAGGCGGTCGGCCCGCGGCACCCGCGCGCCGAGCGCGGCCTCGTAACCCGCCCCGGCGTCGAAGAGGTCGGCCGCTACCGACGGCACGTCAATGCCGCGGTGGAGGCACTGCTCGCGATGGACCCCGCCGAGGCGGTGCTGACGCTGGTCGAGCTCGGTATCAACCACGAGCAGCAGCACCAGGAGCTGCTCGTCATGGATATCAAGCACCTGCTGTCGCGGCACGCCTTCGGTCCAGCGGTCCTCGACCGGCCGGCCGAGGACAACCCGCCGGCGGAGGCGCTGACATTCCGCGGTGTGGCCGGCGGCATCCACGACATCGGTGCCGAGTCGGGGTTCTCGTTCGACAACGAGGGGCCGCGACACCAGGTCCTGCTGCAGGACTTCGAGATCGGCACCCGGGCCGTCACGGTCCAGGACTGGCTGGGCTTCATGGCGGACGGCGGCTACCAGCGACCTGATCTCTGGCTGTCCGACGGCTGGCACGCGGTGCAGCGCGAGGGCTGGCGCTCCCCCGACTACTGGTGGGACGTCGACGGCACCTGGATGACGTTCACGACCGCAGGGGTCCGCGAGCTGCGGGTCGGTGAGCCGGTCGTTCACGTGTCGTTCTTCGAGGCCGACGCCTACGCCCGATGGGCCGGCTGCCGGCTGCCCACCGAGTTCGAGTGGGAGGTCGCGGCCGGCGAGGTCGAGCCGCGGCGCGGGCAGCTGCTCGACCTGGAGCGGCTGCACCCGGGGCTCGCCGGTGACCACATGGTCGGCGACGTCTGGGAGTGGACGTCCTCGCAGTACCTGCCCTATCCCGGCTTCAAGCCGGCCGCCGGCGCCGTCGGTGAGTACAACGGCAAGTTCATGAACGACCAGCACGTGCTCCGCGGTGCGTCCTGCGCGACGCCACCGGGCCACGAGCGCATCACCTACCGCAACTTCTTCCCGGCGCCGTCGCGCTGGGCCTTCTCCGGGTTGAGGCTGGCGCGATGACGTGGAGCATCGAGGTCCGGCGTGCCCCGGACCCGGGCCGGCTCGCTGCCGACGTCCGCGAGGGGCTCTCCAAGGTCCCCGTCGAGATCCCCCCGAAGTGGTTCTACGACGAGAAGGGCAGCCAGCTCTTCGATGACATCACCGAGCTGCCCGAGTACTACCCGACCCGCACCGAGGCCGCGATCCTCACCGAGCACGCCGCCGAGCTGCCGCACGTCGGCACGGTCGTGGAGCTGGGGGCGGGGTACTCGCGCAAGACCAAGCTGCTGCTCGAGTCGGTGCGGCCGTCGCTGTTCGTCCCGCTCGATGTGAGCGAGGAGCCGATCCGCGAGGCGGCCGTGCGGATCACCCGCGACTTCCCGTCGATCGAGGTGCGGGGCATCGTTGCCGACTTCGAGGACGAGCTCGCCCCGCTGCCCGGGGCCGACGGTGACCGCATGGTGGTCTTCCTCGGCTCCACGATCGGCAACCTGACCCCGGCACCCCGCGCGGAGTTCCTGCGCCGGGTGTTCCGCGC
>JAWWOJ010000238.1:0-6543 GCA_033851885.1 Frankiales bacterium
GCGAAACGGGAGGCGAAGGCCCGCCCGGGCGGCGAGGCACCGGCCTGGCACAGCACCGGGTGCCCCTGCGGAGGGCGGACGGTGTTGAGCGGGCCACGGCTCTTGTAGTAGGTCCCCTCGAAGTCGATGGTGCGGACCTTGGTGTGGTCGGCGTAGGTACCGGTCGACCTGTCGCGCACCACGGCGTCCGGGTCCCACGACTCCCAGAGCTGCTTGACCAGTTCGAGGTACTCGTTGGCCATGGCGTAGCGCTCGTCGTGCTCGTACAGCTTGTCCATCCCGAAGTTCTGGGCGGACCGATCCTCCGCGGAGGTCACGATGTTCCAGCCGAACCGGCCCCGCGCGATGTGGTCGATGGTGGCGCAGAGCCGGGCGAGCAGGAACGGTGGGTAGAAGCTGGTCGACATCGTCGGTACCACGCCGAGCCGGGTGGTCGCCTGCGCCATGCAGACGGCAAGGGGTACGGGGTCGTGCTTGGGGTTGACGCCATGCTGGAGGTCCTTCTGCATCGTCCCGGCCCAGGCGTCGGAGACCATCAGCTTGTCCTCGAGCAGCACGTAGTCGAAGCAGGCCCGCTCGAGGTCACGAGCCATCTCGACGTAGAAGTCACCGGACATGTCCTTGCCGCCGTTGCCCCATCGGCCGTCCCAGTCGTCGGTCACGAAGTTGAGGAACCACCCGAGGTGGAACATGTCAGCCACGGCTGCTCACGGCCTTCCTGTGCTCCTCGACGGTCCAGGTCCTGCCGTCCGCCAGCGTCACGACGGGTTCCTGCTCGACGTGCGTCGGAGGTGGGGGCGCCTGCGCGCCCGGAGGCCAGCAGTGGTCCACGACCCAGCCGGGCTCGCGCAGGACCCAGGCCACGCAGACGAAGTCGCCGCCCGAGGCACGGGTGTCGAGCACGGTGAGGGCGTAGTCGCCGGTGCGCACCAGCCGACCGCCCTCGGTGCTGAGCGCCAGCTGCTCGCCGTCGCTGCCAGGCAGGCGCTGCCAGCGCTCGACGTAGGAGACCGTACGGCTGCCCTCCGCGAGGGAGCCGGCCTCAAGCAGGTCTGGACCGTCCCAGGTGCAGATGCCGGTGTCCTCGAAGGCGCTGGTTTCGAGTTGCACCTCGGGGACCCAGGTGAGGGACGGCTCGCGCCACGTCGTGGTGCCGGCGAAGCACATCAGGCCGTCGGTGCCATCGTGGGGCAACCGCAGGTCGGCGTGCCTGGAGGGCGCCTGCAGCCACCACACCAGGGCTGGCTCGGTGGGTTCGGCGCCGTCGACCGCGATGCCGTTGCGCACCCAGCCGCCCGTCATCTCGGCGGGGATCACGCGGTGGTGGCGAGCGTCGGGTCGGCAGCGCCGGTCGACTCGCGGGCGAGCTCCGCCTCGCGGCCGAAGGAGTTGGTCTTCATCCAGACCTCAGGCATCGAGATCTCGCCGGCCTTCAGGCGCTTCTGCAGATAGCTGAAGACCTGCACCGTCTGGGCGTACAGGTGTTCCCCGGCCTTCAGGGGGACCTTGTTGCTGCCGTCCTCGCGGACGTACTGCTCGAGGGGGCTGACCAGCACGTCGTAGTCGACGTTGAAGAAGAGCGGGAAGGAGTACCGCTCGTCCGCGACCTTGCGGACCCGGTGGGTCGTGGAGACGAAGGCCCCGTTGGACCAGATCTCGAGCATGTCCGCGATGTTGACGATGAACGCGCCCTCGACCGGCGGGGCGTCGATCCACTCGCCCGCGCCGTTGAGCACCTCCAGCCCAGGCTCGGTCGGCTTGAGCAGGGTGAACACCTCGAAGTCGGTGTGCGCACCGATGCCCTGGCGGTCCTCGGCAGAGGGGTCGAACGGGTAGTGGATCAGGCGGAGTTGGCTGGGCGCCTTGGTGACCAGGGCGTCGAAGCGATCGGCCGGCTCGCCGAGGGCGAGGGCGAATCCGCGGAGCAGGACCTTGCCGAACTCCAGAACCGCGTCGTAGTAGCGGTTCACGGTCTCCGCCATGCCGGGCAGGTCCGGCCACTGGTTGGGGCCGACCATCGGGTTGCCGGCGAGGTAGTCCGGGTCGTCAGCCGGCAGGTCGAGGCTGAGGTCGAAGGCCTCCTTGAGGTCGGCCGGCTTCTGCTCCGGCGCCGCCTCGTCCTTGTCGAGGTAGCCGCCCTCCTCACCGGTCGGCACGTAGCCGCGGTGGTTGGAGGACTTGCCGATGTAGGTCTTCAGCTTCTCCTCCAGCGGGAGGGCGAAGAACTGCTTGGTCACGGCGAGGAGGTCGTCGAACAGCGCCTGGTCGACGCCGTTGCCGGTCACGTAGAGGAAGCCCACCTCGCGGGCTGCCTTGCCGAGCTCCTCGGCGACCGCCAGCTGCTGCTCGTGCGTGCCGAACAGGCCAGCGACGTCGATGATCGGGATCTGCTGAAAGCTGCTGAGAGCGCTCATGGAGCCACCTGCTTCGGATCTTGCTCCCAAGCGACTGCGGACAGGCCTGGGAGGACGAGTCTCCCGGGCTTTTCTCCCGCCGTGGCACACCCGGTGCGGGTGCGTGCATCTCTCGGACCAGACCCACAGGAGCGGCGGAACCCTAGACGCGCCCCACTCACCTGGAGTGGGTCGTCTCGAACTCTTCGCCCACCGGGTTTCCGGTGGGCACCCGCTTCGATGACCGTCGTGTTACGCCTCGTGCACCGTCATGAGAACCGCGTGGCGAAGCGCTCGGTCATCGCCGGCCAGACGTGCGGGTCGTGGCCGGGGATGAGCTCGAAGCCCTTCTCCGCCGAGAGCTTCTTGAGCCGGCGGATCGGCTCGACGGTGTCCTGCGGGTCGATGTCGACGAACCCGCCGATCGCCAGCTCCTGCTCGATGTTCTCGGTGAGGTCCGCGGCGTCGAAGGCGAACACGAAGCCACCGCCGCCGACCGACTCGTCGAGCTCGACCATGAAGCTCTGGTGCCCTGGCGTGTGCCCGTAGGTCGGGATGACGGTGACCCCGGGCGCGATGATCTCCTCACCGTCCGCGAGCCGCCAGTCGATGCGCGGGTCGTCGTAGTCGACGCGGGCCATGGCGTGCTTCTCGGGCTCGGGGCTGTTCAGCATCCCGTAGGCGAGCTCGCGCCGCTGGGCGTGCACCGGCACCCGGCCGGCGAACAGCTTGACGCCCCCCGCGTGGTCGTGGTGCAGGTGGCTCAGGGCGATCGCGGAGATGTCCCCGATGTCCACGCCGACCTGGTCCAGCGCCTCCGCGATGGGCTCGCCCGGTCCGGGAAGCACCGGGAGGTACTCCACGCTCGGGTAGAACCGCTGGTAGAGCGCGGGGTCGCGGATGAGGGCGGTGTTGAACCCGGTGTCGAGCAGCAGCCAGCCGCCGTCGCACTCGAGCAGCACGCCGGGCACCGGCTCCCGCAGCCGCTCCTCCCGCGGGGTGCCGTAGACCGAAACGGCCTTGGGCAGCTCCTCCCACCCGAGGGTGAGCAGGATGATCCGTCGTACCCCGGTCATGCGGAGAGGTTCGCGAGGATGAGGGTGTTGGGGTTGCTGACCGTGTGGGCGTTCTCGACGCCTTTCAGCCAGGGCTGCGCCACCATGAAGTCGGTGATGTTGACCAGGTTGTAGTAGCAACCCGTCGCCGACGCAGCCGCCGCAGCGGCCGAGTAGTCGTCCGGTGAACCGGACTGGAGCGCCTTCGCGTAGAGCGAGGTCGCCTCGGGTGAGGAGCAGTGCAGGTAGTTCAGGCCGCCGTCGGCGTCGAAGCTGATGTGCCCCCACGTGTAGGGCGATGGCGAGTCCGGCCAGCCGGGGGTGGCGAGCATGTCAGGGGCGCCCTTCGGGTTCCCCACCCAGCCGAACACCTCCGACGTCGGGAAGCTCTGCACCTTGACGGTCAGGCCCAGGGCGCCCAGCTGCGCCGACACCAGGTTGGCGACGATCTGGCTGTCGGGCTGGCTGGAGTCGTAGCCGACCACCATCGCCTTGTCGGCCGCGGGCGCCGCGCTGACGATCGCCTTCAGGGTGGCGGTGTCCTTGGGGATCTGCTGCTTGGCGTACTGCGCCGGCATCACGTTGGCGGGGTAGACCTGCTCGGCCTTGGTCCCGCGACCGAAGTAGGTCTGCTTCACGATGGCGTCGACGTCGAGGGCCTTGAGCAGGGCCATCCGGTTGGTCTGCTCCTTGAGCAGCCCGCGGCTCGGGTTGACGTAGAAGTACTCCGAGATCATCGACGGCAACGTGTAGCTGTTGACCTTCTTGTTGGCCAGGTACGACGCGACGGCCGACGACGGGATGTCGTGCAGGATCGCGGCAAGCGAACCACTCTTGAACTGCAGTTGCTGCGACGACGAGTCGGTCACCACCGGGAGCTCGACGGTCTGCCAGTAGGGCTTGGCGCCCCAGTAGCCGTCGAACGCCTTCAGCTGGTACTTCGAACCGACCTGCGCCTCCGTCAACGTGTAGGCACCGGTGCCGAGGTCATGCGTCGTGAGGTAGGTCTGATCGTTGTCCTTGCCCTTGTGGGAGGCCAGTCCTGCCGGGCTCATCATCTTCGGGCCGTAGGCACAGGCCAGGTAGGTGAGGAACGCGGAGTTGCTGTGCTTCAGGGTGACCACAGCGGTCAGCGGATCGGGGGTCGTCACCGAGGCGACGTCGCTCACCATGTAGGCGGGTCCCTGATTGACCGCCCTGCGCCGGTCGAACGAGGCCTTGACCGCGGCGGACGTGAACGGCGTGCCGTCGTGGAACTTCACGTTGGGCCGCAGCGTGAAGGTGAAGGTCTTGCTGTCCGCCGAGGCGGTGTACTTCGTCGCGAGGGCGGGCTCGATCGTCGGCGTGGCCGTGCCCGTCTTGTAGGTCAGCAGGCCCTCGTAGGTGTTGGTCGTGAGGATCAGCCCCTCGCCGGCGTAGTAGACGTCGGGGTCCGGCGGCTGACCCGGGTCCTGCAGGAACGACAGGTGCAGCACCTTGTCGATGGGCGCCTTCGGCCCGGAGGCTGCGCCTCCACCGCCGGAGGAGCTGCTGCATGCGGTGAGCGCGACAGCACCCACCGAGAGCGCGGCGAGCGCCTTGTACGACGCCGTCGTGGCTCGTGTCATCGTCCAACCTCCAACAGGGTGCGTGCGGGGACTCTCGGGCCGAACTCGGTGAAAGCAGCGACGATCTCATCGGTCGTGCGGACCGCACCGCCCTGCAGGTACTCCATGGCGTCCAAGGACGCGGTGTGGCGGGCGACGCTCGAGCCGCC
Organism: Frankiales bacterium; assembly: GCA_033851885.1. Taxonomy (GTDB): domain Bacteria; phylum Actinomycetota; class Actinomycetes; order Mycobacteriales; family SCTD01; genus RYN-111. The sequence goes on from JAWWOJ010000238.1 coordinate 5,205, forward strand.
GACGCAGTCGGACACCACCCGGACGTGGAAGTCGCGCTGGTGTGCGTCGGCGAACGTGTAGTGGACGCAGACATCGGTGAGACCGCCGATCAGGACGAGGGTCTCGGCGCGCAGCGCACGAAGGACGATGTCGAACTCGGTGCCGATGAAGCCGGAGTAGCGGCGCTTCACGATGTGGAACTCGTCGCCCTGCGGCACGAGGGACGGCACCAGCTCGGTGCCGGGGTTGCCGTCGAGGCAGTGGACGCCCTCCGCCCCCTCGAGCTCGCGCCCGAAGTCGATGCCGCTGGGTCGGTGCACCTCCTGGAAGAACACGACAGGTACGCCGGCGCTCCGGGCGGCCGCGAGGATCTGCTCCGCCTTCGTGATCCGGTCGGCCGTGCCCGGCATGATCTCGATCCCGACGTCGTTGGTCGCGTCGTAACCGCGTTGCATGTCGACGACGACCAGGACAGGCTGACCGACGAGAAGGGGTTGACGTGGCACGGGACTCCTCAGACCTTGATGCGGGGGTCGGCGACCGCTTGCAGCAGGTCGACGATGGTGTTGATGACGACATAGCCGACGCCGAGCAGGAGGGTGACTCCCGAGATCGCGGGGAAGTCCGCCACCGGGATGCTCTGGGCGACGTACTGGCCGATGCCGGGCCAGCTGAAGACCTGCTCGATCACGAGCACACCGGCGAACATCAGCCCGACTTGCAGACCGGTCATGGACAGCGCCGCGCCCACGCAGTTGCGCAGGACATGCCTGACGAGGATCGCCGGCTCGCTCAGGCCCTTGGCGCGCGCCGTCCGGGCGTAGTCGCTGCGTTGGTCGCTCACCAGGCTCGAGCGCAGGACGCGGGCGATCGCGACGGCGGGCCCGAGGGCGATGGCGGTGGCCGGCATGATCAGGTGCTGGACGGCGTCCCAGAAGACGTCGAGCTGACCGTGCAGCAGAGCGTCGACGGTGATGAGCCCGGTCGGTCCTCCTGGGACATCGGCCAGACTGCTGCGCCCCGTCGCCGGCAGCCAGTGGAGCTTGGAGTAGAACAGCAGGATCCCGGCGATGCCGAGCAGGAACGTCGGCGTCGAGGCGCCGAGCAGCAGCACCGGTCGCAGCACCGAGGACGCCTTCCAGCGCAGCGTCGTCGCGAAGGCGAGCAGCACCCCGAGGACCACCGCGATGAGCAGGCCGGACAGCGCCAGCTCAGCCGTCGCGGGCAGGTAGGCACGCAGGTCGGTGCTGACGGGTCGGCGGGTCCGATAGCTGTCGCCGAGGTCGCCGTGCACGGCGCCCCGGACGTAGTCGACGAACTGCGTGAACTCGGGGCGGTCGAGGCCGAGCCTGTGCCGCT
>JAWWOJ010000277.1:0-2741 GCA_033851885.1 Frankiales bacterium
GCCGCCATCGTGCAGGACTTCACGGTCCAGGTGTACGGCGGTGGTACCGACCAGGCGGTGCAGGAGCTGATGGGCAGCTATGTCACGAGCCTGCAGGAGATCGGTTACTACTAGGCCTTCGTGAAGCGCACGTGGGCGACCGCGCCCGCCGACTCGACCGGGCGGGCGCGGTAGCCGTCGAGCGACCCGAACCGCCGCACACCGCTGCCGAGCAGCACGGGTACGACTGCCAGGTGCAGGTCGTCGACGAACTTCTTGTCAAGGCACGCGCGGACCGTCGCCGCACCGCCGCCGAGTCGGACGTCCTGACTTCCGGCGGCGGCGAACGCCTGCTCCAGCGCCGACTCGAGCCCGTCCGTGACGAAGTGGAACGTGGTGCCGCCGTCCATCTCGAGCGGCTCCCGCGGGTGGTGGGTCAGCACGAAGACGGGGTGGTGGTACGGCGGGTTGGGCCCCCACCAGCCCTGCCAGTCGCCGGTCCAGGGACCGCGGATCGGGCCGAACATGTTGCGGCCCATCAGGGTCGCGCCGATCCCGGTGAAGCCGTCCGCGACCATCCGGTGGTCGAGGCCCTCGGTGCCGCCTTCGCCGCCGGTCATGGCGCGGCCGGCGCGGGTCTCGAACACCCACTCGTGCAGGCCTGGGCCGCCCTTCCCGAGCGGTTGCTCAGGGCCCTGGTCGGGTCCGGCGACGAAGCCGTCCAGCGACATCGACAGGCAGTGCACGCGCAGTCTTGACACTCTTCTCTCCTCCACCTTCGGGCAGACGATGCCACGGCCGCTCGCTCATCGGTGCGGGAAGCCGGGTCGCTAGGCCCAGGCGAGGGACCGCTCGACAGCGCGGGACCAGCGGTCGTGCGTGCCGTCGTCGCGTACTCCGGCTGTCGGCTCGAACCGGCGCTCGAGCCGCCAGGTCTGCGCCAGCTCGGCCGTACCCGACCAGACGCCGGTGCCGAGCCCGGCCAGGAAGGCCGCGCCGAGCGCCGTCGTCTCCCGGACCTCTGGCCGTTGCACCGGGACGCCGAGCTGGTCGGCCTGCAGCTGGCAGAGCAGGTCGTTGCCGGATGCGCCGCCGTCGACCTGCAGGCTCGGCACCTCGCAGCCGGCCTCCGACGTCATGGCGTCCACCACGTCGCGTACCTCGAAGGCGATCGCGTCCAGGGTCGCCCGCGCGAGGTGCGAGCGGGTCGTCCCGCGGGTGATGCCGAGCACCGTGCCGCGGGCGTCGGGGTCCCAGTGCGGCGCGCCCAGCCCGGTCAGGGCCGGGACGAAGACCACGCCGCCGCTGTCGGGTACCTGCCGCGCGAGGGCCTCCACCTCGGCCGCGGACTGGATGACCTGCAGTCCGTCGCGCAGCCACTGCACCGCCGCGCCGGTGACGAAGACGGCGCCCTCGAGGGCATAGGTCAGCGCACCGTCCGGCGCCATCCACGCCACCGTCGTGAGCAGCCGGGCACTGAGCACCGGCGTGCTGCCGGTGTTGATCAGCACGAACGAGCCGGTGCCGTAGGTGCACTTGCTGCGGCCCTCCTCGTAGCAGCCCTGCCCGAACAACGCCGCCTGCTGGTCGCCGGCGATCCCGGCGATCGGCAGGTCGAGGCCGAGGAACGCGACGGGGTCCGTCCGCCCGACCTCGCCCCAGCTCGGCACCACCTCGGGCAGGGCGGCCAGCGGTACGTCGAAGAGCTCGCACAGCTCGTCGGACCACTGCCCCTGCCGCAGGTCGTAGAGCAGCGTCCGGGACGCGTTGCTCGCATCCGTCACGTGCCGGCGCCCGCCCGTGAGCCGCGCCACGACGTAGGAGTCGACGGTCCCCACCGCGGTACGCCCGGCCGCGACGCCCTCCCACGTGCGACGGTCATGCCGTCGTACCCAGGCCAGCTTGGTCGCCGTGAAGTAGGGGTCGAGGCGCAGCCCGGTGAGCTCGGCGATGCGCGGCTCGTGCTCCCTCATATGGTCGCAGAGGTGACTCGTCCGCCGGTCCTGCCAGACGATCGCCCGCCGCGGCGACTGCAACGTGGTGCGGTCCCAGAAGCACGCGGTCTCGCGCTGGACCGTGATGCCGAGCGCCGTGACCTGGTGGCCGTCGAGGGCCTGCCGGCAGGCTGAGATGACGGCGACCCAGATCTCCTCCTGCTCGTGCTCGACCCAGCCGGGTTCGGGGAAGTGCTGCGGGAACTCCTGGTAGCCGCGGCTCTCGACCTGGCCGTCCTCGCCGACCACGAGGGCGGTCACTCCCGTCGTACCGCAGTCGATCGCCAGAACGCTCATCCCCGACCCTTCCCTGCTCGTCTGTGAGCTGCCGCCCGCACGCTGAGCGTGCCGGAACGGCGGCTGCTCAAACGTGAGCAGGGAAGCACGGTCATGCCTCGCGCAGCTTCTGCAGGACGAGGACGTCGATCGCCCCCGGGACCATGCGCTCCTCGTAGTTCTCGACGCCGGCCCAGCCGTCCAAGTCCTTGTATCCCAAGGCTTTCAGCTTCGCCGCGACCTCCTCGGCGAGCTCGCCCTCCAGCGGCAGCGTCTGCTTGGGCTTGCCGAAGTACAACGTGTGCAGGTCGAGCAGCCGTGCCAGCTCGAGCACCGGGTCGGGGTGGTCGTCGACGCGCAGGTCGACGAGGACGTCGGAGCCGCCGCCGTACCCGCCTCCCGCACTGACGACGAGCAGTACGGCGGACTGCCGGCCCCTCCGGTCGCCGCCGGCCCGGTCGGCGGCCAGCAATGCTGCGGTCAGTCTGCTGC
>JAWWOJ010000279.1:0-16240 GCA_033851885.1 Frankiales bacterium
ATGTCCGGCGAGGACTTGACGAAGATGCTGCAGGACATGGTCCCGCAGGGTCACCTCGAGTTCGCCCGCAAGCTGCTGACCGACCACGGTGTGCCGATGCCGGAGGGTGAGGACGACAACTCGCTGCGGCTGCTCGGCTGGACCGAGGCGACCGCGACACCGCAGGTCGACGTCGCCCTGCAGCATCCGAAGATGACGCTGATCGCCAACGCTCTTGGCACTCCCCCGGCGGACATGATCGACCGCATCCACACGGCCGGCCGCAGGGTCGCCGCGCTGTGCGGCTCGCCGTACCAGGCACGCAAGCACGCCGACGCCGGAGTCGACATCATCATCGCCCAGGGCGGCGAGGGAGGCGGCCACTGCGGCGAGGTCGGCTCGATCGTGCTGTGGCCTCAGGTCGTGAAGGAGGTCGCGCCCAAGCCGGTGCTCGCTGCCGGCGGGATCGGGAGCGGCCAGCAGATCGCCGCGGCACTTGCCCTCGGCTGCCAGGGGGCCTGGTCCGGATCGCAGTGGCTGATGGTCGAGGAGTCGGAGAACACCTCCGTCCAGCAGGACACCTATATCAAGGCGACCAGCCGCGACACGGTCCGCAGCCGATCCTTCACGGGTAAGCCCTGCCGGATGCTGAAGAACGACTGGACCGACGCCTGGGACACGGCCGGCAACCCCGAGCCGCTCGGAATGCCGCTGCAGTACATGGTTTCCGGCATGGCGGTGGCCGCGACGAGCAGATACCCGGACCAGACCGTCGATGTCGCGTTCAACCCGGTCGGCCAGGTCGTGGGCCAGTTCAAGAAGGTCGAAAAGACCGCGGCCGTCATCGAGCGCTGGGTCAACGAGTACCTCGAGGCCTCGCAGACCCTGGCCGAGGCAAACGCTGCCGCAGGCGTCTAACCTCGTCGCCATGCTGACCCTCATGGCAGTCCACGCTCACCCCGACGACGAGGCTTCGACCACCGGTGGCGTGCTCGCCAAGTACTCCGCCGAGGGCATCCGCACGGTCCTTGTCACCTGCACCAATGGCGAGCTCGGCGACACCCCCGACGTGTCGGCCGGCGAGGAGGGGCACGGGGACGATCACGACACGGCGGCCGTGGTCGCACTGCGCATCAAGGAGCTCGAGGACAGCTGCCGGATCCTCGGCATCACGCACCTCGAGCTGCTCGGCTACCACGACTCCGGGATGGAGGGCTGGCCGCAGAACGACGCCCCCGGCTCGTTCTGGTCCACCCCGGTCGACGAGGCGGCGAAACCGCTCGTCGCGTTGATCGAGAAGTACCAACCCGACGTCGTCCTGACGTATGACGACTATGGCTTCTACGGACACCCGGACCACATCCAGGCGCACCGCATCACGATGGCTGCGCTCGCGGCCAGCGGATCGCAGGCCCGGCTCTACTTCCCGACGTTCCGCCGCAGCGGCCTGCCGGCCTTCCGCGAGCTCATGGAGAACGCCGGGATGGAGCCGCCGCCGATCGACGAGGGGCAGTTCGGGTCGCCCGACGAGGACGTTGCCGCGGTGATCGACTGCACCGAGCAGTCGCAGCAGAAGATGGACGCGTTGAAGGCGCACGTCAGCCAGGCGGGAAACATCTTCTTCCTGCACTTCCCGATGGACGTCTTCACCGAGGTGTTCGGCGAGGAGGCCTTCGTGCGGGAGCGGCCGGCCTGGACCGGCGGCGACGTCGTCACCGACCTGTTCGAAGGACTTCGCTGACTGCGGTCTGGCCCTCTTGAGCCATCTCAGCCGATCTGGCCGCCGAGGCGGGATCGCCGTTGGCACCCTTCATCCGTGCACCTCGACTTCCATCACCGCCCCACCCTGGTCAAGCGCTGGCTCGCCACCGTGCACGGCCCTGGCCTGAAGGTGTGGCCCAGCGTCGTCGGGCCACTGCCAGGCTGGGGGCTGCTCGTGCGCACGGCCGTGGCCTGGCACGGCGCGTATGCCCTGCTCGGCTATGCCGGCGCCCTGCTGATCGCGAGGTCTGGATCGACCAGCCCGCTGGCCGTGGCCGTCCACGACGGCGGTACACCCGCGACACTGCTCGCCGCGCTCGGTGTCTGGTGGGGCGGCGTCGGCCTCAGCACCGTCCTCTGGTGGACCGGGGTGAGGCGCAACCGCCGATAGCCCGGTCGCTCAGCCGAGCTCAGGGTGTGACCTGGGCGCGGAAGGCACCCCGAAGTGCCGTGATGGCGTCGTCCTGACCGACGCCGAGCTGTCGTGCCTGCGCCGCGAAGGCCTCGGCGAGCCGCGTGAGCCGAGCGGGTTCGGGTGCGTTCCGGTCCGGATGGTCGGTGACGAAGCTGCCTTGCGGCCGCCGGGTTCGCGTCAGACCCGCGCGTTCGAGGTCGGTGTAGGCGCGGGCGATCGTTCCCGGTGCGAGCCCGAGGTCCTGGGCGAGCTGCCGGATGGCCGGAAGCTTGCTGCCGGCGGCGAGCTGCCCGCTGACGATGTACCGGGCGAGCTGGTCGCGCAGCTGCTCATAGGGCGGGGTGCTGCTCGCCGTGTCAATGGTCAGGTGGGGAGTCACGACGGCGACCAGGACGGCAGCGGCTGCCACAACGCGATCGCCCACGCGCCGGCGGCAGGCAGCAACAGCCCGGACAGGCTGCTGAGCAACATCGCGGGCGTCGCCGCGTGAATGCCGGGAAACGGCGCCAGGGACAACAACAGCCCCCACGTCCCGAACAGCAGACCCGTCGCGGTCAGCGAGCGGGCGTCCGCCACCCTCATGGCACAGTCGAGTGCCGCGTCCTCCGTGCGGTCACACAGTCCGCGACGGCTCAATCTGGCGAGGCCGTACTCGAGAAGCCCCCAGCCCACGGCAAGCGACAGCAGGTGGACCAGGGCCTGCTCGTGGGCCCAGGAGCTGCCCAGTGGCGTCACTCCGATGCCGCTCAGTGCGACGGCGGTCCCGAGCAGCAGCCGCACGACACGGAGTGCGCGACGTGGGGCGAAGTACGAACGCGGTCGATGTTCGAGTGAGGCCACCCGTACGCGGGACAGCCGTGGTTGTGGTGTCAGCAGCTCGACGATCACGACCGCCATGATCAACGGCAGTCCGAGGAAGGAGATCGGAGGGTGTGAGGCCAGCACGAGGGAGACCGTCACCGCCCCCACCGCGACGGTGCACCACAACCGGCCCCAACGCAGTCGACCTAGGTAGGTGAGGAGATCGGCGTGAAGCCGCGGCGTCAACGTCAGCGACCGCGCCGCCGCCCACCGCCGGGCCGCCTCGGGTCGGGCCGCAACAGCGCGGAAGAGATGCACGCTCATGAGGCCGACCCACGCCACCAGCAGCGGTAGGAGCGCGCTGTAGCTGTGTACGGCCGACGAGCCATGTATCGACGTCATGGGACATAGATACTTGACGAGCTCTCTGACGTCAACATGCCAGCGTTGGAGCATCCCTGGCCCGCGCCGCGCGATCCGCGTCCGGGAAGGCCGCAGGTGGTGCGGGACCAGGCTGAACCTCCTCGAACGCACGAGCGGGCGCCCTCTTCGCGCAGGCGCCACACCGGTCCCTGGCATCCTTGAACGGCGAACACCACCGACAAAGGAGTCGATCATCACGGGCATCGTCCTCGCCGGAGGATCAGGTACGCGCCTGTACCCGATCACCAAGGGCGTCTCGAAGCAGCTCATGCCGGTCTACGACAAGCCGATGGTCTACTACCCGATCTCGACGCTGATGCTGGCCGGCATCCGCGAGATCCTCATCATCACCACTCCCGAGGACCAGCCGTCGTTCCAGCGGCTGCTCGGTGACGGGTCGGCGCTCGGCTGCCGCTTCGAGTACGCGATCCAGGAGGCCCCGAACGGTCTCGCGGAGGCGTTCATCATCGGCAAGGACTTCATCGGCGGCGACAAGGTTGCCCTCGTCCTCGGCGACAACATCTTCTACGGCCAGGACTTCGGCGACCAGCTCGCGAAATACACCGACGTCGAAGGCGGCGCGGTCTTCGCCTACCACGTGGGCGACCCTGAGCGGTACGGCGTCGTCGAGTTCGACGTGGACAAGCGGGCGCTCTCCATCGAGGAGAAGCCCGACAAGCCGAAGAGCAACTTCGCGGTCGTCGGCCTCTACTTCTATGACAACGACGTGGTGCGGATCGCGGCCGAGATCGAGCCGTCGGCGCGTGGTGAGCTCGAGATCACGACCGTCAACCAGCGCTACCTCGAGGCGGGCAAGCTGAAGGTCGAGACGATGGGCCGCGGCACCGCGTGGCTCGATACCGGCACGTTTGCCTCGATGATGCAGGCCTCGTTGTTCATGCAGGTCGTCGAGGAACGCCAAGGCCTCAAGATCGGCTGCATCGAGGAGATCGCCTGGGAGCAGGGGTTCATCGACGACCAGGGGCTTCGCACCCTCGCCAAGCCGCTCGCCAAGTCCGGGTACGGCGAGTACCTGCTGGGCCTGCTCCCCTAAAGAGACGCCCTGTGTCAGCCGCGAGCCGCGCGCGCGGCTCGCATCGTGAGGTAGTCGCGCTCCCGGGCGTTCGCCGCACGCGACGCCGCCCGGGCATAGGCCTCGGCGGCGGCGTGGAGATCACCTGCCTCCTCATGAAGGTGCGCGCGGACCGCGTACAGCCGGTGCGTGTCGAGCTCGAGCTCCTCGAGCAGCTTCAGCGCGACCAGGGGCCCGTCGACCTTGGACACCGCGACCGCACGGTTGAGGGTGACGACAGGGTTGCCGGTCATCCGCTCGAGCAGCCCGTACAGCGAGGCGATGTCGGCCCACGGGGTCTGCCCGTCCGAGGGCGACTGGTCGTGCAGGCCGGCGATGGAGGCGAGCAGCTGGTACTCGCCGACCTCCCGACGCTTCAGGGCCGCGGTGAGGATCACCATCCCCTCGCTGATGCGCCCGCGGTTCCAGAGCAACCTGTCCTGGTCGGCCAGGGGGACGAGCGCGCCCCCCGTGTCCGTCCGGGCGGCGCGGCGCGCGTCGGTGAGGAGCATCAGCGCGAGAAGCCCTGCTGCTTCGGCATTCTCGGGGAGCCGGGCGTGCAGCAGCCGGGCGAGCCTGATGGCCTCCCCCGACAGGTCGGTGCGGGCCAGGTCGGGCCCGCTGCTGCTCGCGTAGCCCTCGTTGAACAGCACGTAGAGCACCTCGAGGACCGACCGCAGCCGGCTGCCCTGGTCCTCCGGCAGGGCAAACCGCTCACCACGGAGCCTCGCCTTCGCGCGGCTGATGCGCTGGGCCATCGTGGCCTCGGGGACGAGGTACGCGGCGGCGATCTCGCGCGTGGTGAGGCCGGCGACCGCCCGGAGGGTCAGTGGGATCGCGAGCGTCGGCGAGAGAGCGTCGTGGCAGCAGAGGAAGAGCAGCACGAGCGAGTCGTCACCGCTCGGCACCTCGATGGGCGCGTCGAGAAGGGCGACGGTGTCCTCGCGACGCCGGCGGGCGTCGTTCTTGCGCACCTCGTCGATGAGCCGACGCGAGGCGACCGTGACGAGCCAGCCGAGCGGGTTGGTCGGCAGGTTGCCCGGCCACTCCTGCGAGGCGGCGAGCATCGCCTCCTGCACGGCGTCCTCGGCGTCGGCGAAGTCGCCGTACCGCCGAACCACGGCGCCGAGGGCCCGCGGCGCGAGCTCGCGCAGCAGGCCCTCGACGTCAGGGCCGCTCACACCTCCGGCTCGGGCGCGCCCAAGACCTGGCGCACCTCGATCTGCTGCTGGATGGGCACACCACCCGGACCGGGAGCTGCACTGGACTGAGCGGCGATCTCGAGCGCCCGCTCGAGGCTGTCGACGTCGACCATCCGGTAGCCGGCGAGCAGCTCCTTGGACTCCGGGTAGGGACCGTCGATGACCCTCGGCGGGTGGGTTCCGTCGGAGACGACGACCTTCGCCTGGTCCGGGCCGGCCAGCCCCTGCGCGTCGACGAGCTCGCCTCGATCGAGCAGCTCGGCGTTGAGGGTGTGCTGGAAGTCGATGTGTGCCTTGACGTCAGCGGGGTCCCACTCGTACATCGGCACGCAGCCTTCGAGCTCGACGCCCCCGTAGGCCTGCAGCAGCATGAATCGCATGTCCTCATCCTTACCTCTGGTGGGCCCTGGCGGCCGCACCCACCCCTAGGTCGAAGCCGCTGTCGGGTTCTCGACGTTTCGCCACGCCGCGAGTACGGTCCAGCGCAGCGGCACGGTGTTGGCCGCGGGGGGGCCGACATGTCTGACCTGAAGACCGAGCTGACCGGGTTCGCGGGCACGACGCTGCAGCCGGGAGACGTCGGCTACGACGATGCGCGTGCCGTCTTCAACGGCCTGATCGACCGCAGACCGGCCCTCATCGCCCGGTGCACGTCCGCGGCGGACGTTGCCGCCGCCGTGCGCTTCGGCAGAGCCGAGGGACTGGAGATCTCCGTCTACGGCGGCGGCCACTCCGTCACCGGCGCGGCCGTCTGCGACGAAGGGCTCTGCATCGACCTCCGTGGGCTGAAGACCACCTCGGTCGACCCGGCGGCCCGGCTGCTGCGTGCGGGCGGCGGTCTGACCTGGGGCGAGCTTGACGCCGCGACCCAGGAGCATGGTCTCGCCGTCACCGGCGGCCGGGTGCCCACGACCGGCGTCGGCGGGCTCTCGCTCGGCAGCGGCAGCGGTTGGCTGGAGCGCGCCTTCGGCTTCACCTGCGACAACCTCGTCGAGGTCGAGGTGGTCACGGCCGCCGGCGAGATCGTCACGGCTTCGGAGACCGAGAACCCAGACCTGTTCTGGGCACTGCGCGGTGGCGGCGGCAACTTCGGGATCGTCACGACCTTCACGCTGCGGCTGCACCCGCTGGGCCCGATCGTGTTCGGGGGGATGCTGGTCTACCCGGGGTTCCGGGGTGCCGAGGTCCTGAAGGCCTACCGTGACTTCACCGCCTCCGCGCCGGACGAGGTGGGCAGCGGACTGGCCTTCATCACCGCCCCGCACGAGGAGTTCGTGCCCGAGCCGGCGCGCGGCCACCCGGCCATCGGCATCATCTGCTGCTACACCGGCGATCCTGCCGACGGGCCCGCGGCCTACCAGCCCCTCATCGACCTCGGGCCTGCCATGGCGATGGTGCAGCCGATGCCGTACGTCGCGGTGCAGCAGCTCATCGAACCCGCGAACCCGAAGGGGCGGCTCAACTACTGGACCGCCGACTTCTACTCCGCGCTGCCTGACGAGGCGTGCGACACGCTCGCGGCGCAGGCCACGCAGCCGGTGTCGCCGTACACGCAGATCATCGTCGTACCCGGCGGTGGCGCGCTGTCCCGGGTATCCGATGCGTCGATGGCTTTCGGGTCACGCGACGCGGCGTTCAACATCCACTACCTCTCGATGTGGGAGGACCCCGCGGAGACCGCGCGCAACACCGACTACACCCGGGCCCTCGCCGGCTCCATGAAGCCGTGGTCGACCGGCACGGCCTACCTCAACTTCCTCGGCGACGAGGGACGGGGCCGGGTTGAGGCCAGCTTCGGACCCGAGAAGTTCGCCCGGCTCCAGCAGATCAAGGCCGTCTGGGACCCGGACAACCTCTTCCACGTCAACCAGAACATCCCACCGGCGCCGACGCTGCCCCTGCAGCGCTGAGGGTCACCTCCAGGCAGCGATCCAGACCCGGGCGGCCGCTGCTGCGTTGTCCGCGGCAAGGCCCTGGTAGACGAGGTACTCGGCGGGCCACAGGTCACCGACGTCCGTGGTGTCGGAGATGCCACGGAACGCGATGAACGGCACGTGCCGGGCGTGCGCTGCCTCGAGTGAGGCGGTCGTCTGCATGTCGTCGGCGACGTAGGGCGTGCTGCTGTTGCCGAACGGGCCGGGCTGCGGTGCCCGGCGGCTCAGGGCCTGCGCGTTGGGGACCAGGCCGTCGAGGGCAGCGCGGCTCGCCGCAGCCGGCGTGAGAGCCAACGTCCTCAGTGCCGGCCCTGTCGACCCGGGCGGGCAGGGGTTGCAGCCGGCCAGCATGCCCTCCCGGTCGTCGCACGCAAGGCTGTCGCCACCGAACGTGGCGCCGTTGCCACCGACCACCAGCCCCGGGGTACGACCCAGGGGCACCGCCTTCAGAGAGTTGACGAGGCCCTCGCAGAAGCACGGCCCGTCGTTGATCGCGGCGAGGCTGCCGAGCTCGCGGGTGGCCTGGGCCGCCGTGTGCTGGGCCACCGCGAAGGCCCTGGCGTCGATCGTCGCGTAGTGCTTGCCCTCGTCACCGGTCCAGCGGCTCGGCACCGCGACGTCGCCGAGCTTCGCGCGACCCGCGCCGCCCGCCGTACCGGTGAAGACGACCGCCGTCACGCAGCTCCAGTGCTTCAGTGCGCGGGTGGTTGTCGCCTTGGTCAGCGCCGGCGACGGGCCGGCGATCCCGGTCACGACCCGACGCCCGGCCAGGGTGCCGCTGTAGAAGTCGTGCGTCGCCAGCGTGGTCGGCTGGTGCGGGTCGAGGTGCATCAGGGCGAGGTTCGCGCTGACCTCCGCCGGATAGGAGCCCAGCAGCAGGACACATGCCTTCGACGGCGCGGCACCGGCCGGCACAGTGGAGAGACCGGCAGCGACGAGCACGGCTGCGAGCAGGACACGGAAGCGCATGACACCTGCTTCGACGCGGGATCGCGGACTCCTACCAGTGCGCGGGGCGCGTCTCGTGTCGAGCACGACCGAAGCGTGCGATGTGAGCGGTCCCACCCTTCGCTCATGCACAACCGAGGGGACTGACCGCGCTCCCCCAGGCTCAGCCTCGGCGCGTCGGGTCGTCGTCGTGTGCATGGGGGAAGGGTGGTACCGACCGGAGGTCGCTCTCTAGAGTGCCCGGGTGACGTCCCTGCGCTACGAGGTCCGCGACGGTGCGGCCTACCTGACCCTCTGCCGGCCCGACCGCGGCAACCCCGTCGACCTGACCCTCGCCCGCGAGCTCCGCGACGCCGTCGAGCAGGCCCGCAACGACGACGTGCGGGTCGTCGTCCTCGACCACGAGGGCAAGGCCTTCAGCGTGGGCGGTGACATCGCGGCGTTCGGCGCCTCCGAGGACCCGTCGGCGCTCATCAACGAGCTGGCGAGCACGCTGCACGAGGGTGTCCTCGGTCTGACCCAGCTCGACGCCATCGTGGTCTCCGTCGTGAGGGGCACGGCGGCGGGGGCGGGCTTCCCCCTCGCGGCCGCCGCCGACCTGGTGCTCGCATCGGAGGGCGCGAGGTTCACGCTGGCCTACACGAGGATCGGCCTGACCCCGGACGGCGGCAGCAGCCTGCTCACCACGACCGTCGGGCTCCACCGAGTCCTGCACTGGGTGCTGCTCAACCCGCTGCTCTCGGCGGCCGACCTCCAGGCCGCGGGGATCGTCGCTCAGGTGCACGCCGCCGACGCGCTCGACGCCGCCGTGCAGGAGGTCGTCGGCCAGTTGCTCGCCGGGTCGCGGGACGCGCAGGTCGCGGCCAAGCATCTGCTGCGGAGCAAGGTCGCGCCCGATGCCCAGCAGGCCCTCGACAACGAGACAGCCGGCATCACCGTTGCCGCGGGAGGACCGGACGGTCGCGAGGGCGTACGGGCCTTCCTGGACAAGCGTGCGGCGCGCTTCCCGTCCGCCACCTGACGGAAGGAACCGGGCCGCCGGCGTCGAACAGGCAGGGGTGCTGCACCCTCGCCGTCTCGTCGTGTCCGCCTGCGCTCTCGTCTGCCTCGCCGCCGGCGCGCTCGCGGCTCAGGCGGCGCCGGTCACCGATCCTCTCAACGGGCCCTACCCACAGGTCCATGGGGAGCTGGTGACGGGCGTCCCGTCCACCCCGTCCTGCACGACGACGATCGTGACCGGCTACCGGTTCCACAACACCGCCTACGGGTCGGACGCGCCCTTCACAGGGGACTACGTCCCCAGCTGCTCGGGGCCCTGGTCAAAGGTGGTCCTCACCATGTCCGCCGCCGTGAAGACCGGCACCCAGTTCGACCGGATCGGCGACGTCCTCATCGGCGGTGTGGAGATGCTGCACCTGACGACGGCGGAGGGCGAGGCGGGCGAAACGGACTGGACGATCTCGCGCGATGTCACCCAGTACGCCTCGGTGCTCGGCACGACGCAGCCCACGTACTTCATCATCGGCAACCAGACCGACGGCACCTACACGGGCGACTTCTACGGCACCCTGTCCCTCACCTTCTACGCGACCAGTGCGACCACCCCCGCGGCCACGGTCCCTGATGTCGTCGTCGGCCTCAACGCCGCCGTCAACCGAGGGCTCCCCACGCGCAGCGGCGACCTCCCGGTCACCTCGAGCGTCACCATCCCGGTCAGCACCACGTCGCTGACGGCCGAGGTCTTCGCCTCAGGACACGGTGCCGAGGAGGAGGACTGGTGGAACGCGCCCTTCGCGTGCGTGTCCGGCGGCATCCCCTACCGGGAGGTGGGCATCAGCATCGACGGCCGCCTCGCGGGCACGGCACCGGTCTTCCCCACCATCTACACCGGCGGCTACGGCCCCGACTTCTGGCGGCCCATCCCGTCGCCACGGGCATTCAACCTGCGGCCCTACCTCCTCGACCTGACCCCCTGGGTCGGGCAGCTCACCGACGGCGAGCCGCACACCTTCAGCATCGCCACCATCGGCCAGGGCGGCTGCGACGGCTACTGGTTCCTCGGCGGCAACCTGCTCGCCACGACCAACAAGGCCAACCATGGGCGCACGACCGGCGGCGTCATCGCGTATGCCGGGGACCCGCTGCCCACGAGCACGTCCGTGGGACAACAGGGCAACACGCTGAGCGACCGGACCACGAGCAGCCACCACCTCCAGGTGACTGGCACCCTGCGCCCCGCGGGTGCCGCGGCGACGACCGTCCGCGTCGTCGAGGACCTCACGAACGCGGCCACGGACGCCGCCCTCGACGTCTCGTCCGACTGGACCTGGGACTCCGCGACCACCTGGACCACTGGCCCGGTCCCCTCGACGAGCAGCCAGCACAGCACCTACCAGCTGCTCCGGACCGGCCCGACCTGGAGCATCACGGACGACCAGGACACGACAGGGACGAGCGGCGCGACGACCAGGCTGCGCGACAGCCTGACGACAGGGGGTCCGGTCGTCGGCATCACCGGGCTCGTCGGCGGTAGTCACGAGTCCTGGACCTACTCCACGTCGGACGGGACGTGCGTCGACCACGAGCTGACCGCGGCGGTGCAGAACACGGTGGTCGACACCGTCGGGTCATCCTGCGGCGGCCCCGCACCGATGCCTCAGGTGCCGACGGGATGGTTGCTCTCGGCCGCCCAGATCGACGCGATCCGGTCGTCGCGCACGGTATAGATGGCGAGCTGCCGCCAGCGCCGCTCGCCCTTGCGCAGGTCGAGCAGGGTCGCGACGTGGCCCGCACCGGGCATGACGTCGACCACCGCCATCGAGAAGTCTGGCCCCTCGCGGTCCGCCCGCTCGCGCGACCACGCCAGGAAGGCGTCGAAGCCGACCAGCTCCCTGTCGGGCAGCTCGATGAGGCAGTCGTCGGTCAGCAGCGCACGTGCGGCCCCCATGTCGCCGTCGCGATGGGCGTCGTACCAGAGCTGAAGCACCTCGCCGGGGGTCATCGTGCGGACTCCGCGACCGCACGGGCCCAGCGGTAGTCGGCCTTGCCCGACGGCGAGCGCACCACCTGGTCGACGAAGACCCAGGCCTTGGGCAGCTTGTAACGCGCGATCGCCCGCGCTGCATGGGTTTCCAGCTCCTCGGGCGTTGCGGCCGAGGTGAGCTGGACGACCGCCACCACCTCGCTCCCCCATCGCTCACTGGGCCGTCCGCAGACGGTGACGTCCTGGACCGCGGGGTGGCTGGCGATCGCTGACTCCACCTCCTCGGCGAAGACCTTCTCGCCACCGGTGTTGATCGTGACGGCATCGCGACCCAGCAGCTCGAGCACGCCGTCTGGGAGCAGCCTGGCCCGGTCACCGGGCACGGCGTAGCGGGTGCCCTCGATGACCGGGAAGGTCCGGGCCGTCTTCTCCGCGTCGCCGAGGTACCCGAGCGGCACCCAACCCTCCTGCGCGAACCAGCCGATGCCGTCATGACCTGGATCGAGCACCGACGTCAGGTCCTCGCTGACGACAACCGCCCCCGGGCCACGGTTGAAGGTGCCGGTGGAGACGCTGCCCTTCACCGACATGTGACTGCCCTGCGCTCCGGTCTCCGACGAGCCGACCGAGTCGCTCACGATGACGTTGGGGAGCAGCTCGAGCAGCCGCTCCTTGATGGTCGGGGTCAGCGGCGCCGAGCCGTTCCCGATCACGACGAGGGACGACAGGTCGTAGGTCCCCTTCTCCATCTCCTCGAGCAGCGGCCGCGCCACCGCGTCGCCGACGACCGTCAGCATCGCGCAGCGCTCGCGCTCGAGCGTCCGCAGCACGTCCGCCGGGTCCATCCGGGTGTTCTCGTCGGGGATGACGACCTTGGCGCCGGTGCTCATCATGATGAACGTGGCCCACTGCGCGGCGCCGTGCATGAACGGCGGGATGAGCAGCATCGCGTCGCTGCTCCCCGCGGCAGCCCGGGCCCGCACGTCGTCGTAGGAGCTGACGGGGTCCCAGACGCCGGGCGTCCGGCCGCCCATGGTCGACATGAAGATGTCGTGCTGGCGCCACAGCACGCCCTTCGGCATCCCGGTCGTGCCGCCCGTGTAGAGGAGGTAGAGGTCGTCCGGCGAGTGCTCGACCGGCGGCAGCTCCGGCACCGAGGCGGCCAGCGCCTCCTCGTAGTCCGCCGCCCCGGGCAGCAGCGCGTGGCCGGAGCCGTCGTCGACCTGCAGGAGCACCTCGAGCTGCGGCAGGGCGTCCAGGACCGCCGCCAGCTTCGGTGCGAACGCCGCGTGATAGACGACGGCCTTGGCCTGCGCGTTGAGGAACAGGTACCTCAGCTCGTCCTCGACGTAGCGGTAGTTCACGTTGAGCGGCGCGACCCTCGCCTTGAACGCGCCGAGCATCCCCTCGACGTACTCGTTGCCGTTGTGCAAGTAGAGGGCCAGGTGGTCCTGACCGGACTCGTGGCCCTGCAGCGCGGAGCGCTCGGTGCGGACCCCGAGGCCGCGGCCGTGTAGGTAGGAGGCCAGCCGGCGGCTGCGGTCAGTGAGGTCGGCGTAGGTGAACCGCCGGTCGCGCCAGACGAGAACCTCGCGGTCCGGCACCGTCGCGCTGACGGCCTCGTGCGTCAGGGCGATGTTGAACTCGGTCACGAGATGCCGAAGGTCGGGTCGTCGGCGCTGATCCCGGCGAACAGCGAGTAGTCCGGACCGCGGCGCAGGTGGTGCCCGCCGTCGACGTCGATGACCTGGCCGGTGATCCAGCGCGCCTCGTCGCCGGCGAGGAAACGCACGAGCTTGCCGACGTCCTCGGGCTCGCCGACTCCGGGCAGCGGCGTGTTCTCCAGGTAGGACGCGAACACGGAGCTGTCCCGGGGCACCAGCTCCATGAGCTCCGTCGCGGTGAAGCCGGGGCGGACGGCGTTGGCGCGGACACCTGCGGGTCCGTACTCGTCGGCGATGTTGCGGACCAGCTCCTCCAGGCCCGCCTTCGCCACCGGGTAGGCGCCGAACCAGCGGTGCGTGACGTGGCCGGCGAGCGAGGAGACGGCGGTGAAGGAGCCCTTGCTCCGGATCAGGTGGGGCAGCGAGTGCTTGGCGAGCAGCATCGTGCCGAGCACGTTGAGGTGCAGGACGCGGGTGAACTCGGCGAGGTCCTGGGTGTGGGTGGGACCGAGCATCCCGCCGCCACCGGCGTTGGCGACCACCGTGTCGAGCCGACCACCCGACGCGGCCTGCGCGACCGCAGCCGCGACGGACGCTTCGTCGGTGACGTCGGCGACGACGTAGGAGGCCCGCTCGCCGAGCCGCGCGACGGCGGCCTCGAGGGTGTTCTCGGTGCGGCCGCAGATCGTGACCGAGGCTCCATCCGCGGCGAGGGCCGCAGCGCACGCGAAGCCGATGCCCGTGCCGCCGCCGCTGACGAGGGCCGCAGTCTTGTCGAGTCCACCTGCAGGTCGTGGCATGTGTCGTCCCTCCTGAGTGGTCACCAGCCGGGCGGCAGGTCGGTGAAGTCGGCGGCGCGGCCCTCAGCGAACGCGGCCAGGGCCTCCGCGTTGGCCGGCCCGCCCAAGAGCCGCTTGAAGTGCTCGACCTCCCGCTGCTGGGCGGCCTCGACCTCGGCGCGGATCGGCGCCCACAGGGTGTCCTTGATCGCGGCCAGGCTCGAGATCGGCTTGCTGGCAAGGATCTCAGCGTGCCGGCGAGCGACGGGCAGCAGCTCGTCTGGGCCGCAGACCTTCCAGGCCAGACCCATCTCGTGGGCCTCCTCCGCCGTGATCCACTCCGAGGACATCAGCAGCCAGGCGGCATTCTGCCGGCCGATGAGGTTCGGGAACAGCACGCTCGAGCCGGCTTCAGGTGCGACCGCGAGGTCGGTGAACGGGCACTTCAGCCGGGCGGCCGTCGACATGAATACGAGGTCGGCGTAGCCGAGGAACGTGGTGCCGGCGCCGAGGGCGAGACCGTTGACCGCCATGAGGAGCGGCTTGGGCAGCGCGGCCATCGCCTTGAGCACACCGAGAAAACCGTGCTTGCCCATCACGAAGCCGTCCGGGTCGGCGTTGCGCTGGGCCAGTTCGTACAGGTCCGCTCCGACGCTGAAGGCGCGACCGCTGCCGGTGACGAGCACCGTCGCCACGCTGTCGTCGGTCGCGGCCCGGATCAGCTCCTCCGCGAAGGCGTCGAGGAGCGCCTCGCTGAAGGCGTTGAGGTTCTCCGGCCGGTTGAGCGTGAGGGTGCGGACGCGGTGCGCGTCCTCGACGAGGACGAGACTCACCGTCGCTTCCCTGCTCCTGTTTGAGCAGCCGACGGCTGCCCACGCGTGAGCCATCGCCGGCAGCTCATACGCGAGCAGGGAAGGGTCATCGGAGTGGCGCCGTGGGGGTGAACCGGACGGGCAGCGACTCATAGCCGCTCACGAAGTTCGCGGGGCGGAAGGCCGGCTCCTCGGGCGCCACCAGCTCCAGGTCGGGCAACCGCTCGAGCAGCCGGGCGACCATCGTGCGGACCTCGACCCGCGCCAGCGCGTTGCCCAGGCAGAAGTGGCTGCCGAAGCCGAAGGCCACGTGCTCGTTGGGTGTCCGGGCGAGGTCGAAGCGGAACGGGTCGTCGAAGACGTCCTCGTCGCGGTTGGCGGACGGGTAGAGCAGCAGCAGCTTCTGCCCTTCGAGCAGCTCTTTTCCCCCGTACGTCAGGTCCTGGGTCACGACCCGCGCCATGTTCTTGATGGGGCTGACCCAGCGCAGCATCTCCTCGACGGCGCTGGGCATCAGCGAGCGGTCCGCGCGCAGCCGGTCCCACTGGTCGCGGTCCTTCAGCAGCTGGTAGACCCCGCCGCTCATGACCTGCCTGCTGGTCTCGTCCCCGCCGATGAGGATGAGCAGCGACTCGTGGATGAGGTCCTCGTCCGTCAGCTTCTGCCCCTCCACCTCGGCGTGCACGAGGATGCTGATGAGGTCGTCGGTCGGTGTCGCCCGCCGCTCCTCGACGGCGCCCGTCACATAGGCGCTGTAGCCGACGAACGCATCGGTGAGGCGCGCGACCGTCTCCTCGTCCTGCACACCGACGAGTGCCGACAGCAGCGTGTCCGACCAGTCCAGCAGCGTGCCGAAGTCCTTCTCGTCGAAGCCGAGTGCCCGGCCGATCACCTCGATCGGCAGCCACGCCGCGACGTCGCGCACGAGGTCGCACTCGCCCTGCTCGCAGATCCGGTCCAGGATCCGGTCGGTCATCGCGAGCACGGCTGCTTCCTGCTCGACGACCCGACGCGGTGTGAACCCGGTCGCGACCAGCTTGCGCCGCAACAGGTGCTGCGGGTCGTCCATGTCGATCATCATCGCGACCGGGCCGTTGTCCGGCCGGATGCCCTGCGCGCTGGAGAACAGCTCGGGCTGCGTCGAGATGGCGCGCACGTCGGCGTGCCTCGTGATGCCCCAGACCTGACCGTCGAAGTGCACCGGGTCGTGCTCGCGCAGCCAGGTCAGCTCCTCCTGCGGGTCGCTGCCCCAGAAGGCGCCGTCCACGAAGTCGATGTTCACGCGCGCTCCATGTCGTCAGCGGCGAGCCAGGCGAAGGCCATGCCCGGCGTGATGCACGAACCAGGACCCGGATAGGTGTGGCCCATCACCGACGCCATGGTGTTGCCGCAGGCGTAGAGGCCGGCGATCGCCGAGCCATCAGGGCGCATGACGCGACCGTGCTCGTCGCAGACCAGTCCGCCCTT